>DJSP01000048.1 GCA_002438065.1 Caryophanales bacterium UBA6331
TAAAATTATATACTATTACCCTCCACGTCAATTTACATTTGCTTTACATTTACAATTCTTTTTTATTTTTGATAAATTCCCTTAATATCTTACTTACTGCTCGCTTTTCTATTCTTGATACATAACTTCTAGATATTTTCATTTCTTTAGCAATTTCTTTTTGAGTCATTTCTTTATTATTAAATAAACCATGTCTTCTTATTATTATTTCTTTTTCTCTTTTAGTTAATTTATTAATAAATTTATATAACAATTCTAAATTATCTTTTGTATTTAATTCTTCATTTATATCTTTATTTTCTACTTTTATTACATCTATTAAATTTATTTCATTTCCATCTTTATCAAACCCAATTGAATCATTTAATGAAACATTATTTAAATGTTTTTTATTACTTCTCAAGTGCATAAGTATTTCATTTTCAATGCAACGAGCAGCATAAGTAGTTAATTTTACTTTTTTATTTATTTTATAAGAATCAATAGCTTTAACTAACCCAATAGTACCAATTGAAATTAAATCATCAGAATCATAGGCTGAATTTTCATATTTTTTAACGATATGAGCGACCAATCTTAAGTTATGTTCAATCAATTTACTTCTTGCTTCTTTATCTCCCATCGCCATTTGATTTAAATATTTTTCTTCATCTTTTTTATTTAATGTACTAGGAAACACATTAACAGAATATGACCCTGTAAAAAACATACAACTTTTTAATATTAATAATAAATAACTTAACAACTAAATCACCAATTAATTATATGCTTTTCCAAAAGAAAAAACCTCTTAAAAAGGTTTATTGATTATCTTCCATATCTATTTTATCTATCTCATCAGCTAAATCCATTTGATTTTCTAATAAAATTTTAAGTTTTTTCTTAAACATTATTATATTTCTTTTTAATCTTATACTTTCAAGTTCAGTTTTTTCTGCTTGCATTAATGCTTCATTAACAATACGTGATGCATTTTTTTTAGCATCATTAATTAGGTTGTCTGCTTCATCTTTAGCTAATTTTTTCATTTGATTAGCACTTTCTTCAGCCATTAAAATAGTTTTGTTTAACGCTAGTTCTAAATTATTATATTTATCAAGTGACTTAGAAAGTTCATTTATTTCGCTATCTTTTTGCTTTAACTTATTAAGCATTGACTCATATTCATTAACAACTTTATTAACAAATTTATTAACTTCTTCCTTATTATATCCATCTTTTGATGTGCTAAACTTTTCCATAATCTCACATCCTTATTACTAGAAATCTATTTCATCCTCTACTTTTTTAACTTTTTCATTTTCACTCATTTTTCCTTGTACTGAAACATTTTTAGGAGTACATAAATAAATTCCATTACCTAACTTTTGTAAATCTCCCCCAATTGCATATATACAACCAGTTAAAAAATCAATAATTCTTTTTGCTTGTTCGCTAGTTACTCTTTTTAGATTAACAACCACACTGTTACGTTTTTTTAAATGATCAGCAATAGTTTGACTTTCTGAATATGCTCTAGGTTCTACTAGAATCATTTTGCTTCCACTATTTGCTTCTTCTTCTTTATAATTTTTTTCACTTATTGAATAAAATTCTTCTTCAACATTATTATCTCTTTCAGTTTCTTCCTTAAATAAATTACTTATCTTCAAGCCCATAAATAATTCCTCCTCGTACTATAATAATATATTATCATAAACTAAATTTAAATTAAAGAATAATTTTTAGATTTTCTAACTTTTTTTCATAAGTGTGTTTAAATAATTTTAATATATAATTTTAGAAAATCATTCTTAACAATTTATAGTGCAATTGGCATAATTTTTTATTGCTTTTGTAAGTTATAGTAATATAATCAATCTCTTTATTAAATATAATAAAATTATTATAAATACTATCTATTATTATAAATACTATCTGTTCGCTTGTTTTACAGAAAAACTTAATATATAATTTTAGTAGGAACATTTGATGTGAGTGTTGTCCTCCAATCTTGAGAAAGAAAGGAGGTAGATAAAGATGAAAACTAAGACTTTTATAATAAAAATTCTAAAGCACATTGCTATCATTTTGTTACTTTCTACCTTACTGGTGTTAGCAATAAAAAAATAGACACTCTTCAGCATTGATAGAGTGTCAATTCCATTAAACTAGAGGCGACATTCACTTGCAAAATCGAATGTTCCTCTTTTTATTTTATGTAAGTTTTCCTTACATATTCATTGTAGCATAATTATCTTTATTTTTCAATTTTATTTTCTGAGTTAACGCGCACAAAAACCTTATCGCATGAAAAAAGCCCTTAAACAGAGCTTAATATCAATATATGGTGTCTCCGGCGCGATTCGAACGCGCGACCGTACGCTTAGAAGGCGTATGCTCTATCCAGCTGAGCTACGGGGACATATCTCAAATGAACAAGTTAATTCTATAATATTTTTTAATATAAATCAAGTATTAAAATATCAAAATATTTTAAAAAAGAAAAAAATTGCTAATATTTAGCAATTTTATCCATATAATCTTTTTAAATAAATTATGTTTCCATCATGTTCTAATTTAATTAAATCATCATCTTCTGCTGTAATTTCCCTACCATATTGGCTTGTTAAAGGTCCAATATTTAGAATATTTTCTTTAATTAAAGGATGTCTTAAATATAAATAATCACCAACTACTGGTTTAACACTATAAAATTCTATATTAATAATGTAACTATCTTTAGAATTAACATCATATAAATAGTAATTAAATCCATCTATTTGTTTAACTAATAATTTTACCATAGTAATTTTCCTTTCTTTTTGCTTAATAATTCTAGAAGTTTTTTATTATATATATTTTCCCATGAATAATTTTTATGTAAATTTATACTTTCTATTTTTTTCGCATTACGTAAGAAATATTTGGGTAAGAATGCTAAATTAGGTAAATTAACACTCATTATTAGTTGATTAGCTGCTAGAAACATTTTTCCAGTCTTCTTTAAATTTGGCAGTGATATATAATCGAGTTCCTTATTTCCTCTTAGAAACATGTCGCCAGTTTTTTCTAAATTATCTGCTTCAAACATTCTTAAATTCTTTGCATCGGTCATGAAATAATCGCTAGTCTCTCTAAGAGAAGAAAAAGATGCAAATAAGACTTTATCATTCATTTTAAAAAAACATTTACTTGTATAAACTAAACTAGGCATTACAATTGATTTTAATCCTTGATTAGAAAACATAAAACTACTTCCTACTCTTTGTAATGAATTAAAATTTATATTTTGAACTATAAGATTTCTCTTTAAGAAATCATCTCCAATTATAATAGTGTTAGATAAATCAATATCCTTTAAATTAATGTTATTAGTTAAAAAATAATTACCAATTACTTCAGTATTATTTAAATCAAAATGTTCCAAATCCATATTAGCAAATAATACATCATCGCCTATTTCTGTAACATTATTAAATTCCATAGTTTTTAAATATCGTCCGGAAATTAAAAAACAATCAGGTAATTTAGTTATTTCATTATTTTTTATTCCAATTAATTTATTATCAAAAGACAAAGTAAGTTCAAATATATTATTTTCTTCATTTGTTATATAAACTTTTTTATACTCTTTGGTTCTAACTATTTCAATATTTTTAATTTTATCAATTACTTTGCTAAAACTATCTCTTAATTTATTATCATAAACATCTATTTTTTTATTAACTAAATCAATTATAAAATAATCCATAATAATATACTTTTCTGGATCATATTTAATTACTTTCTCATTATCAACTATTATATTGTTTGTACAATAATAAATATCATTTAACTTATAATTGTATTTATAATATTCTTCATTTACACTTATATATTTTTCCATTTGAAATTCAGAATTTTCAAAAAATATCTCTTTAATGTCATAAGTTTTATAAAAGCTCATTGTTAATCCTGGTACAATATTATCTAAATTGTTATCAAAAGTAGAATCTGGATTGTTAACTATTTCATTATAACGATTTTTTATTGATAAATGATTATATTTATCTCTTGTAAACTGGATTGATATAACACTAGTTCCATATTCATCTTGTCTATCTGGAATAAGAAAATCTTCTCTTTTAATATCTAAAACATTTTTCTTAACCGCAAAAAATACATATTTATTTTCTAGTCTAGCAACTGGATCTAGAAAAGTACACAATTGTTCATCCTTACTAAAATATTTTTTAAATGCATTAACTTCTTCTACGGTTTTACATTCATAAAAATCATAGCCTACATCATCTAATAATTCCTTAGGGGTTTTGCTCACATCCCTTATATCATATTCATTTTTAAGCCCTACTTCATTATAAACAAAATTGTTAAGATCTTCTTCTTTATGATTTTCTTTAACATCATTATATAAACTATCTTTAACATAGTAAAAATGCTGATTTAATATTTCTACTAATTTTCCGGGTATATTTAAAATTGTAGGAAAACACTCCCTACAATAATGCATCATTTGTTCACCATATTTTTTCTTTATATATTTTAAATCTTTACTTAAATCCATAATTAACTCAAGTATTCAGCAATTACTTTGCCAACCTCGTCTCTTCCCTTCTTATTTACTGATGAAAAATAAATTATACGATCATTTTCATCTATATTTAATATAGATTTTATATTCTTTAAAGTTTTATCTCTATTAGAAGGCTTAATTTTATCATATTTATTAGCAATAATAGTTACGGGAATATTATAATATTTTAAATAATTATACATTAGTACATCATTTTCAGTTGGTTTATTTCTTCCATCAATTATCATAAAAACATTTCTTAAATTGCTTCTTGATTTTAAATATTCTTCAATCATTAAGCCAAACTTCTTTTGAGTTGCTTTACTAACGCTAGCATAACCATATCCTGGAACATCCACCAAATAAAATGATTCATTACATAAATAAAAATTTAAAGTTTGAGTCTTACCAGGAGTTGCACTAGTTCTAGCATAATTCTTTTTACCAATCATAGTATTAATAAAACTGCTTTTTCCGACATTGGATCTTCCTACTAATAAAAATTCCGGCTTGTTATCAGCTGGGTACTGACTTGTTCTTATTGCAATAACAGCTAAATCGCTTGTTTCAATTTTCATATAATTTTCCTCAATTCAATTAAATAAACTCTTAGTTTACACTTTAATTATAATAAAGATGTTAAAAAATTGCAAATTTGTAGAAAAAATCTTTATCCTAAAGTATAATTATTTATAGGTGATACATATTGTTATATCCAAATAATATTAAAAAGAAAGTTAAAAAAAATATATCTTTTGCCAATAGAGGAATGGATTTAGAAACTCTTATTAATGAAGCAAACGAGTACTATTTAAACGAAGGTATTGCTGTTATTTATAAGAAACCTACCCCTGTTAAGATAAAGAAAGTAACATATACTAATGATATACCTAAAGTTGAGGGATATTTAAATCAAAAATCTACATTAGATTATGTTGGTTTATATAAAGGAAAGTATATAGATTTTGATGCTAAAAAAACTCTTAATTTAAATTCTTTTCCCCTATCTAATATTCATATTCATCAATTAAAACATATGAAGATGATAATCAAGCATGAAGGTATTACATTCTTACTTATTGATTTTCAAAATAAAGTATTTTTACTTAAAGGCGAAGATATCATTAATTTTATTGAAAATAATAATAAAAAAAGTATGCCCTACTCTTATATTGAAGAAAAAGGTTATCAAATTGAATATAGTTATAATCCTATATTAAATTATATTAAAACAATTGATAATGTTTATTTTAAAGGAGAAATAAAAAATGAAAAAGATTAAAATAAAGAAAAAAACTAAAAAAACAAATACTAAAGTAAATAATTCTAAAGGTAATTTAAGTGATTTTAAGAAAAGATTTAAAAAAGGTAATATGGGAGAAAAGATTTTAATAATTGTCATGCTTGTATTAGTGTCAATATTCATTCTAGGTTTTGTGTTTGCTATTTACATAATTATATCTGCTCCTGATTTTGATGCCAATAGTTTGTTTACTAAAAACTCGTCAATATTATTAGATTCGGAAGGTAATGAGATTGCTAGACTGGGAACTGAGAATCGTGAAAGAGTTTCTTATGATGATTTACCAGAAGTATTTGTTGATGCCCTAGTTGCAACTGAGGACTCTAGATTCTTTCAACATAACGGTGTTGACCTTGCTAGATTCTTAAAAGCAACCCTTGGACAACTTGCTGGTGATTCTGGAGCTGGTGGTGCATCAACACTAACAATGCAAATTGCTAAACAAAGAATAAACGGATATGAGGCTAGTGGTATCAAAGGAATTATTCGTAAGTTTACTGATATGTATATGTCTGTATTTAAATTAGAAAAAACATATACTAAAGAACAAATAATTGAATTTTATGTAAACATACCTAATTTGGGAAGCGGTTCTTATGGAATAGAACAAGCTGCTCAAACTTATTTTAATAAATCAATTAGTGAGGTTAACTTATCAGAAGCAGCCTTACTTGTTGGATTATTTCAGGCACCTTCCGCATACAATCCAATAAACTATCCTGAAAAAGCTGAAGCAAGAAGAAATCAAGTATTAAATTTAATGAAACGTCATGGATACATCAATGATGAAGAATGTGAAGTTGCTAAATCAATGAAAGTAACTGATATGATTTATCAAGGAAGTCGTTCAAAAAATAAAAATATTGGATTTATTAATACAGTTGTTGAAGAAGTTGTTAAACGTACTGGAAAAGATCCATATTTAGTATCAATGAAAATTAAAACAACAATGGTTCAATCAAAACAAGATGTTTTAAATGATTTATATGCTGGAACAAATAAAAATTTAAAATGGCCAAACGAAAATATTCGTGCAGGTGTAGCTGTTACTGATATAAATACTGGGGCTATTGTAGCTGTCGGAGCTAACCGAAAAAATGATGAAAGAAACTACAATTATGCTACTATGATTAAACGTCATCCCGGTTCAACTGCTAAACCAATTTTTGACTACGGCCCTGCTATAGAATATTTAAATTGGGGTACTGGTCAAATGGTTATTGATGATGAGTTTACTTATAGTAATGGTGGATATATTAAAAACTGGGATAACCAATATAAAGGAATAATGACCATTAAAACAGCACTTGCAGCATCAAGAAACATTCCTGCTCTATATGCATTCCAACAACTAAGTCAAAATCAAATCAAAACATTTGTAACAGGTTTAGGCATTACTCCTGAATATGAAAATGGCTATATTAATGAAGCTCATAGTATTGGTGGATTTAATGGAGTTAACCCACTTCAAATGTCGGCTGCGTATGCTACTTTTGCAAGAGGCGGAGTTTATATTGAGCCATATTCATTTACTGAAATTGAATTTTTAGATACTGGTGAAATTTATACAGTTACACCAGAAAAAAGAACTGTAATGAGTGAAGCAACTGCTTATATGATTAATTCAATTTTAACATACGCTGTTAAATCTGGAAACGTATCTGCCGGATCAAAAAGTGGTACTGATGTTGCTAGTAAAACAGGTACATCAACTATTCCAGCATCCACTAAACAAGGATGTACTGTAAAAGGAAATATTATCGGAGATTCATGGCAAGTAACTTATACTCCAGAATACTCTTACGCTGTATGGGTTGGATATGATGAAAACAAAGGAGATACATGTCTTGTATCATCAACTGGCAATACAGTTAAAAAGGCAATTGTAAGAGAACTAACATCAAAAATAAATAGTACCAATAAAACATTTACTAAACCATCTTCAGTTGTTACTGCAACTATTGAATTAGAAACAAATCCAGTTCAACTTGCTAGTGAATATACACCAGAAAAATTAAAGAGTACTGAATACTTTAAAGCTGGTACTGAACCAGATACTGTTTCAACTAGATTTAATAAATTAACAGCACCATCTAATTTAAAAGCAAATTATGTTACTGGAACAAATTTAGTAACCTTAACATGGAATGAGGTGCCAACACCTGATGCAGTTAGCAATTCATGGTTAGAAAATTACTTTAAAGAAAATTATGGAGTTTGGGCTGAAAAATATTTAGGTAAACGTAAAGAATATAATAATGCAAATATTGGAACATTTGGTTATGACGTATATGTAAATAACGGAAATGGTTATAACTATGTAGGTTTTTCAACAAGTACAACATACACCTACACTGGAACAATTACAAATAATACAACTTTCATGGTTAAATCTACATATTCAATATTTAAATCAAATGCATCTGATGGGTCAACCGTAACAATTAGTGCTGTAAATGATAATCCAGAATCAAATAATTTTGAAACCGAACTTAATGGCTCATCTGGAATGACAGTTGCCGAATATTATAAATTTATTAACAATAATAAACCATTAAAAGTTACATTAAATGGTAAAGATATTAGTGATAAAGCAACCTATACAACAACATGCATTGAAGAATTAACTGGCGAAGAATGCAATGTCACATCAATGGATTGCACAACAAGTTATATCTTAAATCATAAAGCTTTCTATAATGGTAAATCAAGCGGATCTATTCAAAGAACACTAAAAGCTGGATGCTAAAAAAACAGTTGGAATTACTTCTAACTGTTTTTCTTATATTTACAATAATTTTTAAATTTACAATCTAAGCACTTGGGATTTTTACTAGTACAATAATATCTTCCAAATAAAAGTATTTGTTCACTTACTCTATTCCACTTATCTTTTGGAATTTTTTTCATTAATTTTTTCTCGATAGTTGTAACCGAATCATTTATCTTTGCAAATCCAAGTCTTTTAGATACTCTTTCTACATGGGTATCAACTGGAATACTAGGCTCATTATAAATATTTTTAAGTACTACATTTATAGTTTTTCTACCAACTCCCGGTAAAGATTCTAAATATATTCGATCATTTGGAACTATGCCACTATAATCATTTAATAATCTTTTGCTAACAGTAATTATATAATCGCTCTTTTTACTATAAGATCCGCAAGATCTAATAACATCTTCAATATCCCTCTTGCTCGCATTAGCAAGACTATTAATATCATACTTTTTAAATAATTCCTTTGTAACAATATTAACTCTTTTATCAGTACACTGGGCACTTAAAATGGTTGCAATTAATAATTCAAAAGGACTACTATAATTAAGTTCACACTTCGGATTAGGTATATAATAATCTAAAATATCATAAATTTTCTTATTCATCTAACCAATTATAATCACTTATCTCTTTTACATTCCTATCTGTTGTATTTCTACTTTTTAAGTGATTATTTACATCCTCCATTGTTTTAAATCCCTTTTTAGTCCATTCATAAATTATTTTATCTATATATCTTAAACTAGTAACTCCATTGTAAGTAGCCTCTTTAAGTGCTCCCAAAATAATTTCTTCGCTAACATTTTTGTCAAGCCAATCATTAATTATTTCATACTCCATTGGCGATAAAGGTCTTGAAAATTCTTTTTCAAACTTTTCAAAAATATTATTATTAACAACTACTTTATTATTCTTATTTATATTATTAACCATCGTTTTATATATACCATCTAAATTAACAATTTCACTAACTACATTACCATTTTTAATAACATCAATATTTATTAATCCTTTATTAGTTAAACAAGTAAAAGAATCTAATATCTTATTAACACTAATGCATGTTACTTTATTTATTAATTCTACATCAAAAGTAGGAGAATCTTGATTCATAAAATAAATTAATAATAAGCTTTCCTCTAAAGTTAATTTATATTCAAATATTAAAGGAAAAAATTCTTTTTTTATTATATAATCTTTTCCTTTAATTAAACTCTCTAAAAAATTACTATTCATTACTTATCACATCCAGTTTTTAATTATATATTTTTTAATTATCTTTTTATTATTCTTTAGTTTTCCATTAAGTACATTTAATAAAACATCATCATATATCTTTCTTAACTTAGGAGAACCATTCATATCAAGCAAACTCATTATATCATCATTTGTTATTTTTAAATCACTTAATTTATGAATAGGCATATGTTTATCCATTTTATTAATTTCTTCTTTACTAAAACCTAGTATTTCTCCAGCAACTAGGCATACATATAAGCCATACTTAAGTAATGATAAATTATTTAATTTACCACTATTAACAATTATCCTTATTTGCTTAATCATTGTACGTGATTGTTTAGTAAAAGAATATTTAGAGTCAAAATCAATTTGAGCCCATATTCCTAAAACATCAGATACTTCAACTATTTTATCATACTTTATATCTAATTCATCTAATAAATCTAATTCTTTTAAATATTCTAATCCTTTACCCAAATTTTTAGATGAAAATATCTTTTCTAATTCTTGTTTCTTTCTCGTATAACTAATGCCTTTTAATATTTCTTTATTATTTTTAATATATTCAAGTATATCATTATCTAATTCAAAATTAAGCACTATCGCAAATCTAATAGCCCTTAATATTCTAACAGGATCTTCACTTAATCTTTTTTTCGTATAACCTATTGTCCTTATAATTTTATTTTGAATATCTTTAGTACCATCTAAATAATCAAATACTTTCCCCTCTCTATTCATACATAATGCATTAATAGTAAAATCTCTTCTTTTTAAATCAACTAATAAATTATCAACGTATATTATTGATTTTGGCTTATGATTAATATATTCTCCGTCCATTCTATAAGTAGTTATATCATAATTATATTTACCAATCTTAAGAGGAATTGAACCATAATTATTAACTCCCTTTTTTATTTTAAATACTTTAATAATATCTTTTGGAAGGGCATTAGTACATATATCTACATCAAAAGACTCTATACCTAGCAAATAATCTCTAACGTATCCACCAACAACGTAGGCCTCAAATCCACTTTTTTCCAGTTTAAATAATACTTTTTTTATTTCATTATTCATTAGTTACCTCACTAAAATTATACCAAATTATTGTTGCTTTGTGAACTTAACACATGTTTTTTGACATTCCTCTACGTATAGATGATCCGACTGCTCTGCCAAGTTCAAATATTGTATTAATAAATCTTGATAAGGCATTAAGAATAGTTCCATTAATTGTTTGTCCACCTGTAATTTTATTAAGTTCTATATCTTTCATTCGTTACATTTTAGAGGACGAATGAAACCATCTACAACCCCAATTAAAAAAGTAATTAATCCACCAATAATAGCTAAAACTGAATAATTAACTTTTCCACCAGTTACACTATTTAATTCATAATCATTCATCGCACTTCTCCTTTCTATCATTTAAAATATAGATTATTTTATCATAATTAACATTATCATCAAAATGATTTACATAAATAATTGTTTTATCCCTAAAAAAATTATTAATCTTATTAATTATTCTAACTCTTTCTCTAACCGCAATCTCTGAAAATGCTTCATCTAATATTAAGATATTAAAGTTTTTATATAAACTTCTTGCAATAATTATCTTTTGCTTTTCTCCACCACTAAAATTATCTCTAACTATTGTGTTTATCTTGTTTTCTTTCTTATTAAAAACATTTTCTAAATTAACTATTTTAATTACTATATCTAGTCTATTTTTATCAAATTTATTATCTAATATAATATTATTAATAATTGTATCTTCAAATAAATAACTATTTTGATTAACATAAGATACATTATCTAAATAACTGTTATAGCTTATATCGTTAAGGTTTAAATCTCCTATCATTATTTTTCCATCATAGTCAGTTATATTCTTAGTTAGTATATTAATTAAGGTGCTCTTTCCACATCCATTATTTCCTTTAATTAATACTTTACTTCCCTGTTTTATTTTAATACTTAAATTATTAATTATCTTATTTATTCCGAGATTATAACTTATATTACTTACTATAACGTCACCATTATTAAATAAAAATCCATCACTTTTATTATCATATTCTAGATAATATATTCCACTTATTCTATCAATCATCATCTTTAGATATTTAATAATTGGTTTAACAGTAATCACATAATTAAGTGAATCTTTTAAATAATCAAAATATAACAAATAAATTATAACTATTTCTAAATTACCACTTAAACAACCTAAAATAACTATTAAACTTAGTGAGTTTACTGTTTCTATTAACATATTTAACAAATTATTATTTTTATCTAATAAGTAATTTACCTCTGTTACATCTTTAGAATATATATCCAATTTCTTTTTAAAATAATTATTTAAATTTAGTGAACTAATTGTAATAATTTTTTTTATATATTCACATATACGATCCATATAATTATTATCTTTATCCATTAAATCATTATAATTTTTTAGAATAATTTTATTTAATTTAATACTTATTATATAAGCAACTATATAAATAGATATAATTATAAATGTTAGTTTTAAATCTAAATATAGAAGAATAATTAAGGAAACTATACCTAAACTAATATTTAAAATAAAATTAATTATTTCAGTACTCAAATAATTTTTTATTTTATTTAAGTCTTTAATTCGATTAGTAATATCACCTACTGATTTTAAATGTAAATATTTATAAGGGAGATTAAAATATTTTGATAAGTAATTGTTAACGAGTTCTAGATTTATTTTTTTATTTAATCTAATTAAGC
>DJSP01000050.1 GCA_002438065.1 Caryophanales bacterium UBA6331
ATCATAAATTAATCATATAAATTAGATTAAAAATAAAGTTAATATTGACTTTATTTTTCTTTATACATATAATGAATATATGAGCAAATGTTCATATAGGGAGGAAATTTATGTTAAATGATGATCAAGTAATAGACTTATCAGAGTTATTTAAAATATTTGGTGATTCTACTAGAATCAAAATAATTAATTGTTTATTAGAAAAGGAATTGTGCGTAAGTGAAATAGCCGAGTTAACAAGTTCTACCCAATCAGCTATTTCCCATCAACTAAGAATTCTAAAGCAATCAAAATTAGTTAAATATCGTAAAGAAGGACAAAGTACAATATATAGTCTAGCCGATGACCATGTTGAAAAAATATTTAGGGTAGGAGTTGAACATATTGATGAAATATAAATATAAGATTGAAAATCTTGATTGTGCCAACTGCGCTAAAGAATTAGAAAACCACTTAAACAAAGATCCTAACTTAAAAAATGTATCTTGTAACTTTAGCAAATCAACTTTAACATTAGAAACAACTTTAACTAAAAACATCAAAAAATATGTTCGAAAAAAATCTAAAGAAGTAGAACCAGACGTAACCATTTTTGAACTAAATGAAAATACTGATGCTAAAAATAAAATGAAAAAAGATATAATTATTTTAATTGTCGGTTTATTCTTGATATTGTTATCTCATTTATTTAATCAAAATAAAATAATAAATGAAATATTAAGTATTGCTGCTTTAATTGTCCTATTATCTAAAACAGCCATAAAAGCCATAAAGATGCTTATCAAATCACATACTATAAATGAAAATATGTTAATAAGTATTTCTTGTATAGGAGCCTTCCTAATAGGTAAAGAAATGGAAGGATTAATGGTTATCTTTCTATATCAAATAGGTAAGATATTAGAGAGTCTCGCCCTTAATAATTCTCGTAAAAGCATATCAAATTTAATGGATATTAAAGCTGATTATGCCTGTGTTTTAAGAGATAATGAACAAGTTATTGTAAGCCCCGAAGACGTTAAAATAGGCGAAACAATCATAGTTAAAAAAGGTGAAAAAATTCCTTTAGATGGAATAATAATTAAAGGTAATTCCAAATTAAATAATAGTTCTCTAACTGGAGAATCTAAATTAGTAAGTGTTAAAGAACAAGATGAAGTATTATCTGGAACAATTAATATGGGAAATATCCTAGAAATAAAAGTAACTAAAGATTATGAAAATTCAACAGTTGCTCAAATCTTAGAACTTGTTGAAAATGCCAGTGATAAAAAAGCTAAAACCGAATACTTTGTATCTCATGCTGCTAAAATATACACCCCAGTTGTCTTAATACTTTCTATAATCGTATTTATAACCTATCCCATCTTCTTTGATTATACAGTAAAAGAAGCCTTAAATATTGCTTTAACTTATCTAGTTATTTCTTGCCCATGTGCCATTGCTATTTCCGTACCTCTATCATATTTTTCCGGTATCGGAGTTTCATCTAAAAATGGAATCCTTATTAAAGGAAGTGACTATCTAGATAACTTACGTAAATTAAATACTATTATCTTTGATAAAACTGGAACAATTACAACCGGTAACTTCGAAGAACTAAATCTAATTATTTTAGATAATGAATATTCAAAAAACGATATAATAAACTATTATGTTAAAGGAGAATCATTAAGTAATCATCCAATAGGTAAATCAATTGTAAAATATTTTAATAAAAAAACTAGTACTAACGATGTTAAAAATTTCAAAGAAATTTCCGGAAAAGGTATTTCTTATGAAATAGATTCAACAAAAGTTAAAATCGGTAGTGCTGAATTTGTTAAATCAAAACAATTTGTAAATGGAATATTCCTAAAAGTAGATAATAAAATAATTGCTAAAATAGATCTTAAAGATAAAATTAAATCTAATTCTAAAAAAGTAATTTCTGAGTTAAAAAAACATAATATTAAAACTATGATGTTTACCGGAGATAAAAAAGAAATTGCTGAAGAAATAGCTGAAAAAGTAAATATCGATGAAGTAAAATATGAATTATTACCAAACCAAAAATATAATGAATTATTAAAAGAAATGAATAAAGATAATAATTTAGTCGGATTTGTTGGCGACGGAATTAATGATGCTCCTTCAATTGTGGCATCAAACATCGGTTTTTCTATGGGTAATATTGGTAGTAGTTCTGCTATTGAAGCATCTGACGTTGTTATAATTGATGACGATTTAGATAAAATAAGACAAGCTATCGATATTTCTAAATACACAACTAAAATAATTAAAGAAAATTTAATATTCTCAATCGGTACTAAAATAATAATTTTAATATTAACAAGTATGAACTTAGCATCAATGGCATATGCCGTATTTGCCGATACTGGTGTAACTGTTTTAACTATTCTAAATACAACTAGAATCTTAAAACATAAAATCAAATAAAATTCATACAATTTTCTCATCGTTTTCACATTAATTAGATATCATTTAATTGTCGAAAGGAGAAGTGATAAAAGATAATAGAAAAACAAAATCACATCTAAGAAGTAAATAATTAAAAGATATAAATTAATGAAAGAAGGAAATTAATGAATATAAAAATAGTTGGAACAAATTCTAGTAATAAAATAAAATTAATTAAAAATGTAAAAAAATCATTAAGTACTCTCAAACTCGATTTCACCCCTACAATTTTAAATGTAATAACCGATAAAAACTACAACGTAAAGAATCCTCCCTTACTCGTTATTAATGATAATGTAATTAGCGAAGGAAAAGTTCTAACTGAAAGAGAAATATCAAAATATATAAAAGAATATGCAATTTAATTAACCGAAAAATAGCCAAACTATAAAACAAATAGGTTTAACTCAGAACTTATTTGTTTTTTCTTGCTTATCAAAAATAAATAATGATAAAATAAGTATGTAATCGAAAGAAGGAATACAATGAAAAAAATAATAATATTGTTGATAACTCTAGTCTTATTAACATCATGTACCAAAAATAATACTGATAATATAAAATTTAAAAAAGAATATGAAAGTCAAAATAGTGAAGAGATAATAGCAGGTGAAAACTATCGTAAATTAGATATTTCTAAAACTAATCCTTTTGTTTATTCAAATGGTGATGAAATAGTTAACAAAATCGAAAATAAAGAAACATTCTATGTTTATATTGGCAGCAGTAAATGTCCATGGTGCCGTAGTGTTATTGAAAAATTTATTGAAATTGCTAATTTAAATAATATAGATAAAGTTTATTATGTTGATATTTGGAATGGAGACCATGAAGAAATTTTAAGAGATAAATATACTTTAGATGAAAAAAATAAACCTAAAAAAATAGTTGATGGAACTGAAAGTTACTACAAACTATTAAAATACTTTGATGAATTTTTAAGTGATTATACTTTAACTACTTCAAAAGGTAAAACAGTTAAAGTTGGCGAAAAGAGAATACTCGCCCCAACATTTGTCTACATTGAAAATGGCATGGCTAAAAAATTAGTTACGGGAATTTCTGATAAACAAACCACATATAATGCTGAATTAACAAATGAAATATTAGAGGATGAAGAAATCACCTTTAGAGAATTTTTAAATAAATAATATAAAGAGGTTAAATGAAATATAAAATAATTCTATTAAATTTACTTATTTTATTCACGTTTGGATGTTCAAATAAAGAAGTTGAAACAATAACAACTCCTGATATTCAGATAAATATAATTAAAACTGATATTGAATATAATGAAAAAATTAATTTATCAGATTTAATCGCTTTGCCTGATAATTATAAATATGAAGATTTTAAAATTGATACTTTAAGTTTAGGAACTAAAGAAATAAAATTTAATTATACTGATGAAGAAGAAAGAAAACACACTTTTAAATTTGAAATAAATATTAAAGATACAACTAAACCAATGATCCTTCATCGTACTACTTTTACATATGAAAAAGGTACCGATATTAATTTACTAGATAAAATAATTTGTGGAGATAACTATGATGATTATATAACCTGTAACATTAAAGGAGAATATGATACTAATAAAGTTGGTACATATAAACTTTACTTTACTGCTGAAGATAGTAGTGGTAATTTAACTGAAAGTCCATTTAACTTAGTTATTAAAGATAAAATAGAACCATCTAAGCCTTACACTCCTAAAACAATCACTTTATCAGAATTTAACAACAAATATATTAACAATACAACAAACGAATTAGCAATCGATGTTTCAACTTGGCAAGGTGATATAGATTATGATGTCCTAACCGAAAGTGGTATCAAAAATATTCTAATTCGTATTGGTTTCTCTACAACCGATAATCGTATAATAATGGATAACCGTTTTGAACGCAATCTAAAACTCGCTCACGAACATGGCCTAAATGTTGGTTTGTATTTTTATAGCAAAGCCCACGATTTAGAACAAAGTATTAAAGAAGCCGACTGGATTATTGAAAATTTAAATAATGAAAAATTAGAACTACCTATTTATTTTGACTGGGAATGTTGGGATGATTTTAATTCATTTCATATTAGTTATGTAAAACTTAATCTAATTGCTGAAAACTTTATGAATCGTTTAATCGAAAAAGGATACACTTCTGGCCTTTATGGTAGTGCTTCCTACCTAGAAAAAGTTTGGGATTTAAACGATTACAATATCTGGCTTGCTCACTACACTGAAAAAACAAATTATCAAAATAAATACAATATCTGGCAACAAACAGCAAGTGGCATAGTTCCCGGTATTGAAGGAAACGTCGACCTAAACATTATCAAAAAATAATAGTAGAAATAAAAAAATATAAATTATATAATATAAATAACTTGGAGATGATAAAATTATGGAAAGAAAAACAATATTAACTGGCGATCGTCCTACTGGAAAATTACATTTAGGCCATTATGCTGGCTCATTACATAACCGTGTAGAACTTCAAAATAGTGGTAAATATGATATGTATGTCTTTATTGCCGATATGCAAGCCCTAACAGATAATGCTAAGAATCCGCAAAAAGTAAGAGATAATATTATCGAAGTAGCGTTAGATTATCTATCAGTTGGCTTAGATCCTGAAAAAACATGTATCTTCGTTCAATCACAAATTCCTGCTTTATCAGAACTTACCATGTACTATATGAATTTAGTAAGCCTTGCTAGATTAAAGAGAAATCCTACTATAAAAAGTGAAATAAAAGAACGTGGCTTTGGTGAAACGATTCCCGTTGGTTTCTTAACTTATCCCATAAGTCAAGCAGCTGATATTACCGCATTTGATGCCGATTTAGTTCCCGTTGGAGAAGACCAAGCACCTATCCTAGAACAAGATATCGAAATAGTTAGAACCTTCAACTCAATTTATGGTAAAACTCTAAAAGAGCCAAAACAATTAACACCAGAAAATGTCTGCAAACGTCTTCCAGGAATTGATGGCAAAAATAAAATGAGTAAATCATTAGGCAACTGTATTTATTTATCAGATACACCAGAAGAAGTAACTAAAAAAGTAATGACAATGTATACTGATCCAAATCACATAAAAGTTGAAGATCCTGGTGATACTAAAAATAATCCTGTCTTTATGTATTTAGAAGCCTTTTCAACTGATGAACATTTTGCTAAATATTTACCAGAATTTAAAAATCTAGAAGATTTAAAAACTCATTATGAACAAGGCGGAGTTGGTGATGTTAAAATCAAAAAATTCCTTGCTAATGTATTAAATGACGTTTTAACTCCTATCAGAGAAAGACGTGCTATTTATGAAAATAATATTGAAGCAGTTTATAAAATGTTAGAAGAAGGATCACAAAAAGCTCGTGCTAAATCAGAAGAAGTTTTAACAAGAGTAAGAAAAGCAGTTGGCGTTGAATATTTTAAGTAATGTGGCTAGTCCATATTATTTTGTTAGTGTATAATATGTTG
>DJSP01000046.1 GCA_002438065.1 Caryophanales bacterium UBA6331
TGTTTATTTAGCACTTTCTATTGACAAGTGCTAAAAAAGTGATATAATACATAATGTATATGGGATATATACAATTAAAAAGGAGGGATATATATATGAATATGGAAAATCCATTTGGGGAAAGTTTACAAAATCCCTTAGAAAAATATGGTAGAGATATAACTAAAGCTGTTAAAGATGGCAAAGTTGATCCTGTCATTGGAAGAGATGAAGAAGTTCGAAGCATAACTAGAATTTTATCTCGTAAAACAAAAAATAATCCAGTATTAATTGGTGAACCCGGTGTTGGTAAAACTGCTATCGTTGAAGGACTTGCCCAAAGAATTGTAAAAGGCGATGTGCCAAACAGTTTAAAAAATAAAACAATTTGGGAATTAGATATGGGAGCCTTAATTGCTGGTGCTAAATATCGTGGTGAATTCGAAGAAAGATTAAAAGCCGTCTTAAAAGAAATTAAAGATTCTAATGGGGAAATAATCTTGTTTATCGATGAAATACACATGATTGTAGGTGCTGGTGCTCTAGAAGGAGCAATGGATGCTGGTAACATGTTAAAACCAATGCTTGCTAGAGGTGAAATCTTATGTATAGGTGCCACTACCTTAAACGAGTATCGTAAATATATTGAAAAAGATGGTGCCTTAGAAAGACGTTTCCAAAAAGTAATTGTTCAAGAACCAAGCGTTTTAGATACAATTACCATTCTTCGTGGATTAAAAGAAAGATTTGAAGTTCATCACGGAGTTAATATTAAAGATAGAGCACTTATAGCAGCTGCTAATCTTTCAAATAGATATATAACTGATCGTTTCTTGCCTGATAAAGCTATTGATTTAATTGATGAAGCATGTGCTACTATTAAAGTTCAAATGGACTCTGTTCCAACTGAATTAGATACATTAACTAGAAAAATTATGCGTTTAGAAATTGAAAAACAAGCCTTAAAGAAAGAAAAAGATGAGTTAAGCAAAAAGAGAGTTGAAGAAATAGATATTGATTTAGCTAAATTAAAAGAAGATGAATCTCATCTAAGAAACGATTGGGAAAGAGAAAAATCTATCAACGATCAAATTAAATCTAAAAAAGAAGAAATTTCTCGTGCTAATTTCAAACTAGAACAAGCTGAAAATACCTATGATTTAGAAAATGCTGCTAGATTAAGACATGGAACTATTCCTAGACTAGAAAAAGAATTAGAAGAATTAAATAAACAAAATAAGAATGAAATCTTATCAGATACAGTTGATGAAGAAGACATTGCTAAAATAATTTCTAACTGGACTAAAATTCCAATAAGTAAATTAGTTGGTGGTGAAAGAGAAAAAATAATTCATTTAGAAGAAAACATGAAAAAACGTGTTAAAGGACAAGACGAAGCATTAAAATTAGTAAGTGAAGCTATAATCCGTTCAAGAGCCGGAATTAAAGATCCAAATAGACCAATAGGTTCATTTATCTTCCTAGGCCCAACTGGTGTTGGTAAAACTGAAGTTGCTAAAACTCTTGCTTATGAATTATTTGATGATGAAAGACATATTATTCGTATTGATATGAGTGAATATATGGAAAGTCATTCTGTATCACGTTTAGTTGGAGCGCCTCCTGGATATGTCGGATATGATGAAGGTGGACAATTAACCGAAGCAGTAAGACGTAATCCTTATAGTATTGTTCTATTTGATGAAATCGAAAAAGCTCATAAAGATGTCTTTAACATTTTATTACAAATCTTAGATGATGGACGAATCACTGATTCTCAAGGTAGAACAGTAGACTTTAAAAACACTATTATAATTATGACATCAAATTTAGGTAGTGAATTCATTTTAGAAAACGTTCCTGATAAAGATAAATTAGTTATGGATGAATTAAAGAGAACCTTTAAACCAGAATTTATTAATCGTATAGATGAAATAATTATGTTTAAATCATTAGATAAAAAGACAGTTTATGAGATATTAGATAAAATCATAAGCGATATTGAAAAACGTTTAGATGACAAAAAAATAAAACTAAATTTAACAAATGCTGCTAAAGACTTTATTATCAATAATTCTTATGATGAAAAATATGGTGCAAGGCCAATTAAAAGATTTGTCTCAAGAAATTTAGAAACCTTACTTGCTTCCGAAATAATTAACGATAATATAAAATTTGGCGAGACTGTTAACATAGATGTTAAAGATAACCATTTAATTATAAAATAAAAATTAAAACTAGTCATAAATTTAAATTTGGCTAGTTTTTTTGCATTTAAATATCTTGAACTTATAAATCTTCTTTGTTATAATTTTTAATAGAATAGAAAGTAGTGATTTTGTGAATATTGATAATTATGAAGATTACTTTAAATATAAGATTAAAACTGTATATCAGTATTCAATCTTACTATCAAAAATACTAGGAATTGATAAAAATAAATTATGGCATAAGAAAAAAACTACTGAGGATAGTTTAAATTACATAATAAACGATTATTTTAATAAAATAACTATTCCAGTTGATAAAGAATTAGTTAGATGCTTTATTAATAACAAAGAAATCTCAAAATATAACATTGATCGTGAACTTGATAGTGTCATAACTTATTTTATTGATAAAGAAAGAGCGTTTGAAATCAAAGTCTATGAAAAAGAAATAATTCTTTGCGCAATCGTTATATATATTGCTAATAACATAGATATTTCAACAAGCCCTTACACGATTAATAAAGTAAATTACAAAACAATTCTTTTAAATTATTTGGAAAAATTTAATAAGACAACCTTTGTTCATATAATAGATGATGGTAAAAAGAATACTAATATATTATTAGAACTAATTAAAACCAATGTTAGAAAAGAAAGAAAAATATATGAACTACTAAATAGTAATATTTCCTTTAACAAATACATTGATATTTCTAAAGAAAATAACTATTACATAACTCAGTATAATTATTCAGTTCCAGGTTTAAAAGATATAAATAACGGAGCAGTAAATTACATTTTTAAAAAAGATGGTTATGATAATAAATTTACTATCATAAGTGTTGAATTAGTAGTTGTAACATTAATGAAATTATTATCAGTAAGAAAATTTAATAAAATCTTCTTTATTCCTATAAAAAAGAAATTCTTATTAGATGATACATATTTTAATAAAATAAAAAATCTAAATAAAAATAAATATTTAAAAAATCGAATTATGTTATTAATTAATTATGATGATATTGATGAAATTATTTTAACTAGACTAAAAAAGAGTAAATTAAATTATTATATCTATGCTAGTAAAAATACTAAAGTAAAAGATTTAGATAACAATGAAAGATATTTAATAAGTAAAGATTTCTATCAAGATCATAAAGAATTAATTGATGAAAAAATAAAATTAAAGACAGAAATAATAATAGAAGCATTTGATGGTTTAGTGCTAGACCGTAATATTGCTGAAGAAAGTTAGGAGAATTAGTATGAGTGTAAGTACAAATAGTGATTTTTTTCTTGAATTTATGGAACCTTTAATAGGTGGAATTTGGGATTTATTTAAAGGAATAGGTAATGCGATAATAAGAATTTTTAATATTGCTAATTACATAGATATTATTAATAAATATAGTGGAGTAAGCCCTTTTATAATAATTATTTCGATATTAAGTTTATTAGTTCTATTTGGAATAATTGCTTTCTTAATTTATCGTCTAATAAAAAGATTAATTAAATTTAGACATAATATTCATCATCAAGAAACATTAGTTGATGAAATTGAAAGTTTAAATAATGATGTTGCTAAACTTCGTGCTGAAAATGATCGATATAAAGAAATGGCAAACGCTGCTAACAATAATGAAGTAGAATATGATGAAAATGGTAATGTTATAACTAAAGCTAATGATAGCAGATTCTATAAATTAACTAAAATTGATGAAGATTATGCTAATTTTGTTAAACCAGATTGGCATGAAACAATTGAATTAGATGCCCTATGTGAACAATTTAGAAATTATGCTGCTAGTAAATTACATCTATATTATGATATTAATTTAATTAGATTATTTGTAAGTGCGTTTGCATCAAACAGATTAATTATCTTACAAGGTATTTCAGGTACAGGTAAAACAAGTTTAGCTTATGCCTGGGGATACTTTGTTAAAAATGAAAGTACAATTGCATCAGTTCAACCATCATGGAGAGATAGTACTGAAATTTATGGTTATTTCAACGAATTTACCAAAAGATTTAATGAAACACAAGTTCTTGCTAAAATGTATGAAGCAAGATATAATCCTCAAATTTATTTAACCGTGTTAGATGAAATGAACATCTCTCGTGTTGAATATTACTTTGCTGAAATGCTTTCAGTATTAGAACTTCCATCCAGTGATGAATGGATTATCAGTCTAGTTCCAAATGCTTGGCCAAATGATCCTAAATTATTAGAAGAAGGAAGATTTAGGATTCCAAATAATATGTGGTATTGCGGTACTATCAATAACGATGACTCAACATTTATGGTAACCGATAAGGTTTACGATCGTGCTCTACCAATTAACATTGATAACAAGAGCGTGCCATTTGAAGCACCTGATACAGAGCCTCTTGATATAACTGCTGAATACTTCATGAGCCTATTTAAAAAAGCTTGGGTAGATCATCCACTATCAGAAGATGTTCTAAATAAAATTGAAAAAATGGATAATTATGTAATTAATCACTTTAGAATGGCTTTTGGTAACCGTATTTTAAAACAAATTAAAGACTATGTTCCTGTATTTGTTGCCTGTGGTGGTGATGAAATGGTAGCAGTAGATTATTTAATTGCTAACAAAATATTAAGAAAATTTAACCAATTAAATCTAGCTTATATTAGAGGAGAAATTGATGGATTTAAAGCATTCCTAGATGAAACATTTGGACAAGATGTTATGAGGGAATGTAAAGAATTCTTAGATAGATTAAAGAAACAAATGTAAAAAAATAGAAAGAAGGATAATTTATGAACAATGAAATTGGACTTTTAGTACAAGATTTACCTCAAGAGGATGCTGATAAATACATAAAAGAAACAACTTCAACATTTACAGCAAATCATAATATCCATAAAATTGAAATAGATTATTCTTGGATAGATATAATTGAGAAGGCTATTCCTGCAATCGATAATATCATCAGGAATCCTCGTAGATTTATTGTTTCCGAAGAAGATGTAGTTAGAATTGAAAAAACTAAAAAAATATCATTAGAATCAATTAAAGATTTAGCAGTTCATACCAACTACATTCAAGAAGTAGATGATGATGGATTTGTTAAACCAATAAAGTTACTTAACATCTTTAAAGAAGAAACTATTGATCTATACGAAAATAGATTTATTTATACCCTTATTACTACCTTAAATCGTTTTGTTGAAGAACAATTAACTTACAAAGAACAATCAGAAGAAAACACTGATGAAAAGAATTTGTTTTATGATTCTAAAACTAAATATAATAATCAAGATATCGTCGTTAAATTAGAAATTACAGCCAAAGAAGAACAGAAAATGACAACAAGCGAAGAAGAGTTAAAATCACGTGAGGAAAAAATTAAACATATTCAGGATGTTTTAGAAGACTTTATGTCTAGTAAATTTATGAAAATGATGAAAGGTGCAACAATAGTTAGAAGTCCAATAAGAAAAACAAACGTTATTTTAAAAGATTATAACTTTGTAACCGCGTTACATCTATGGGAAACAATTGAAGATTTTGAAATAAATAGTCCAGTTAAAGAAAAAAAAGAACAAACTGATTTATCAACACTTTCAATGAAACATAACCTAGATTTAACATCATTTTTAAATTATTGTATATTATCAGACACAATTTCTAAAAGGGGAAATGTAATGCCTCTTCAAAATATTGATATCGTTGAGGCTGTATTTGAATACGCTAGTAAATTTGATATTGATGAAAAAGATTTAAGAAAAAAATTAGAAAATAAAATAAATGAAGCAACCGCTTTTAAAAATATTGAAAAAGATAATGCCAGAAAAGCTTATAAGAGTTTTATAGACAGTCATAATTCAAGATTTAATAAAGCAATAAACTTATTTAAATAAAGGAGGTTAAAGTGAAGCCAAAAGAAAATAAAAAAACAGAAAAAAATACAAATCCTATAAAAAATTTTCCTGGTAAAGAAGTAGATTTGACCAAATTTAATTTATTAAGTGATAAAAAACAATATGATGAAATAAAGAAAATTTTAGTGGATATTTATAAAGATAATTTAAAAATAAATCGTAAACAAGTAATGAAAGTTATATCTTTGACCTTAACTACTGGCGATGATTATACTTATCTTCCATATAGCTTAAAAGTATCAAAAGAAAAATTGAAATTAAAATTTGAAGTAGTTCCTAAAAAAGGTGTTGGTCTTGGAATTATAATAGCCGCATTTTGGGCACTATTATTTTCAATTGTAGGTGCTACTTATGCAGGTGTATATTATTGGAGTATTAAAGATTTAAATAAAGATATTGATGACGATGGAATTGCTGATATTAACATTGATATTGATGGAGATAAAAAGGCTGATATAAATGTTGATACTGATAAAGATAATAAACCAAATCTAAATATTGATTATAAAGGAAATCGTAAAGGTGTATTTAATATTGATTATGATAATGATGGTAAGGCGGATTATAACCTAGTTAATGATGCAACGGATAAAAATACAGTTTGTAAAATAAATTGTGATAATAATGGAGATGGATGGCCAGACTTAAATATCGATTTAGATGGAGATGGAACTCCAGATTTGGATATCGATACTAATAATGATGGAATACCTGATATGAACTTAGATGTTGATGGTGATGGAAAATGTGATATCATGTGTGATACAGATGGTGATGGAAAACCAGATACTAATATAATTGAATCACCTGAAGGAGGAGGCAAACATAATGGTTCTTCAACAACAACAGGAACGCCTGATACAAATCAAGAAACTGCTTCCTTAATTCTTAATTTTATAGATGGTGAAACATTAAGTATTGAAGGAATTATGCCAGATGATCAACCAAATTATAATGCTAATATTAAACCTTATAAAACCTTTACCGTTGAAAATTTATCGAATGTTGATTTAACATATTCAATAATCATGGTAGTTGGTTATAATACATTTACAAGTAATAATTTTAAATATAAATTAGATGGAACTAATGGTGCACCAAGTTTTGGTTACACAGTTGCACCTAGAACTAATACTTACATAGCTCAAAATGTTAAAATTGCTAAAAAAACTACACAAAAATATCGTGTAACATTTAATTTGGAAGGAACAAATTCTCCACAAAATGAGGATCAAGGAAAAGAATTTAATGCTACATTTAAAATAGAAGTACCACAATAGAAAAGCTACTTCTATTTTTCTTTATTTTTTATATATTATTTTGTAAAATCAAATAAGGAGGATAAAATTATGAGTGAAATATATTATTACTTTTTATTATTTTTGATTTATTCATTTATTGGATGGTCAATTGAAGTAGTTGGAAAATTAATTGAAAAACACAAATTTGTTAATAGAGGATTTTTAGTTGGACCTATATGTCCTATTTATGGTAATGGTTGTATTGTCATGATTTTAACTTTAGGTAAATATAGAGATAATCCATTAACTTTGTTTATATATGCTATATTTATATGCTCACTACTTGAATATTTTACTAGTTATTTTATGGAAAAAATATTTAAAGCAAGATGGTGGGATTATTCAACTAAGAAATTTAATTTAAATGGAAGAATTTGTGTGGAAACAATGATTCCTTTTGGAATATTAGGATCGTTAGTAATATGTGTTATAAATCCATTTTTTGAATATATATTAAGTTTATTTAGTTTTAAAGTAATTAAAATAACTGCCATTATTCTATTTATTATATATATAATAGATAATATTGTTTCTTTAACAATTATGTTTGGTTTTAAAGGTACTTTTAAAACAGTAGAAAAAGATGGAACAGAAGAAATAACTAAAAAAGTAAAAAATATACTTATTAATAAGAATATCTTATATAAACGTTTAGTAGAAGCCTTCCCTAATTTCATGAATCCAAAAGAAAGATTATTATTAATAAAAGCTAAAGTAGAAAAAGAACTAAAAAAATATATGAAAAAAGATAAAATTAATGTGAAAAAAGATAAAAAAAACTTGAAATAGAGATATTAATTTGATAATATATAAATGGCTTAAAAGCCGAAAAAATGTACTTAAATAGACTAAGTTATCTAGTGGCCATGGGTTGATAACAAGGGAAGAAGTTTAAGGGTAAATAACGAAAGGAATGGTTTAAATGGCAGTAGTATCAATGAGCTACTTATTAGAAGCTGGTGTTCATTTTGGACATCAAACAAAAAGATGGAATCCTAAAATGAAGGAATACATTTTTACAGCAAGAGATGATATTTATATTATCGATTTAGAAAAAACAGCAGCATGTATTGAAAATGCTTATGCTGAAATTAAGAAAATTGCTGAAAATGGTGGAACTTTCTTATTTGTAGGAACTAAAAAACAAGCAAATGAGGCTGCAAAAGAAGAAGCCGAAAGAAGTAATTCTTATTATGTAATTGAAAGATGGTTAGGTGGAACATTAACTAACTTCAGAACAATTAGAAAGAGAATTAAAAGATTAGAAGAAATCGAAAAAATGGAAGCTGACGGAACATTTGAAATGTTACCTAAAAAAGAAGTTATCGGTCTTAAAAAAGAATACGATAAATTAAACAAAGTGTTATGTGGTATCCGTGATATGGAAAAATTACCAAGTGCTTTAATTATTGTAGATCCTAAGAAAGAAATTAACGCAATTCGTGAAGCTAGAAAGCTAAATATTCCTGTATTTGGTGTTGTAGATACAAACTGTGATCCAGATGACGTTGATTATGTAATTCCTGGTAACGACGATGCTGTAAGAAGTGTTAAAGTTATGTTAGGCGTATTAACTAACGCTATTTGTGAAGCAAAAGGTTTAGAATTAGTTGATTATGTAACTGAAGAAGAAAAAACAAAAAAAGATGGTAAATCTGCTAAAACTGTAAAAGAAGTATTTGTTGAATCATTAGATAATGAAAAAACAAAAGCAGAAATTAAAGAAGAAAAACAAACTGAAGATGAAGATTTAACTATTAAAAATTTAACTGAATTAAAAGATTTAGCTAAAAAAAGAGGAGTTAAAGGATATTCTTCAATGAAAAAAGAAGAATTATTAAAAGCTTTAAAATAGGAGGAAATAACAATGGTAGATGCTAAAACTGTAGCTGAATTAAGAGCTAAAACAGGTGCTGGAATGATGGATTGCAAAAAAGCATTATCTGAAACAAATGGAGATATTAATGCTGCAATCGATTATTTAAGAGAAAAAGGAATTGCTAAAGCAGCTAAAAAAGAATCAAGAATTGCTGCTGAAGGACTTGCTAATGTATATATTAGTGGTAACAAAGCTGTTATCTTAGAAGTTAATAGTGAAACAGACTTTGTTAGTAAAAATGAAGAATTTACATCTATGTTAGATACAATTGGTAAAACTATTTTAAATAGTAATGCTAAAACAGTAGAAGAAGCATTAGAACTTCCTTGTGAAGATGGAACTATTAAAGATTTAATTATTGCTAAAACTGCTAAAATTGGGGAAAAATTATCTTTAAGAAGAATTAAAGTAGTAGAAAAAACTAATGATGAAACATTTGGTAGTTACTTACATATGGGTGGAAAAATTGCTGTATTAACTGTACTTAAAGGAGCAAACGAAGAAGTTGCTAAAGACGTTGCAATGCAAGCAGCAGCTATGAAACCTGAATTCGTTAGAGAAGATGAAATCCCAACAGATAGAGTTGAAAAAGAAAGAGCAATCTTTAAAGAACAAGCTATGAATGAAGGAAAACCTGCTGAAATAGCTGAAAAAATGGTTGAAGGAAGATTAAAGAAATTCTTCAAAGAAATATGTTTAGTATCTCAAAGCTTCATTAAAAATGGAGATATTGATGTAGCTACTTATGTTAAAAATAATGGTGGCGAAGTTAAATCAATGATAAGATACGAAGTAGGCGAAGGTATGGAAAAAAGAAATGATAACTTTGCTGAAGAAGTAATGAGTCAAGTTAAATAATTTAAAATTACTGCTAAAATATTGGCAGTTTTTTTCTTGGAAATATCTATTTTATTTAATTATGAAAGATGATATACTTAGTCTCAGTGAGGATTTGTTTGTATGAAAGATAAAAAAATTATAATATCATCAATTATTTTTTCATTATTGTTTTCAGTTACATTTTCGATTCTTTTTTTAACTTATAAAGTATCTGATTTAATAATGTGTTTAAAAATGATAAAAGTAAGTTATTATGTAATAATTATATTTGGAATATTTTTATATTTTTTCTTGGAAGGATTGTATTTTAAGGTAATGTTTAACTCCATGAATGAAAAAATATCATTAATTAGATGCTTTCATTACGCTTTAGTCGAATTTTTCTTTAGTGGAATAACACCTGGATCGACAGGTGGACAACCTCTTCAATTATATTATATGAACCAAGATAAATTCCCCACTAAGAAAAGCATGATATCATTAATACTTAATACAATATTATTTAAACTATTTTTAGTTGGTGGTGGAATATTAATTTTAATGTTTAAACCTACATATATATTTACTAATGGAAATTTAGTTAAAATATTGTTCTTTATTGGATTTATTTATGATATTTTTATAACTATTGTATGTTTACTTTTAATGTATAATCAAAAAATAATTAGTAAAATACTTACCAGTATTTATAAAATATATAATAAATTTGCTAATAAGAAGATTGATTATAATTCTAAGATTGATGAAATAACTAGATCATATGTTGATGAAGCAGTTTATTTAAAAGAAAATAATGGAACATTAATTTTAACAACTATTTTAGTATTTATTCAAAGAACTATATTATTTTCTATAATATATTTTATTTATATAAGTCTAAATACGAATATTAATTTAAATTATTTTGATATATTATTATTACAATTATTTGTTCAAATATCTTTGGAAGTTTGTGTTTTGCCAGGTCAAACAGGAATAAATGAATATATAACAAGTATATTATATTTGACTATTTTTGATACATTAGCAATTCAAGGAATGATATTAAATCGATTATTTATCTTCTATTTACCATTATTAATTTCTTTTATACTAATTATGATAAATGCCAGATTTTTATATAAATCAAAAAATGAAATAATAAAATTGTAGATTGTATTTAATGTCTATTTAAATATTTATTAATCATAATATTGAGTAAAAACTTTGTATATACAATAAAAAATATAATTTTCTTAAACCACCTATGTCTCGTCAAGTGTAGCAAAAAAAGTTATAAAGCAAACCTAAGTT
>DJSP01000001.1 GCA_002438065.1 Caryophanales bacterium UBA6331
AAAAATAGTTAGGCAACACTAACTATTTTAATTTGATAACTTCCAGTAGGAGATGAAATTTCTACTGTATCTCCTTCACTCTTATTAATAATTGCTTTACCAATAGGTGATTCGTTAGAAATTTTATTTTCAAATGGATCTGCTTCCATTCTTCCTACGATATGATAAACTTCTTCTTCGTCATCATCAACATATTTAATTGTAACCGTTGAACCAACATCAACTATATGAGAATTTTTCTTTTCGATAATAGTTGCATTAGCAAGCATAAATTCAAGTTCTTTAATTCTACCTTCAACTTCAGCTTGTTCAGTTCTAGCAGCATCATAGTCGGCATTTTCAGATAAGTCTCCTTGACTTCTAGCATCTTTAATTGCTTCGATAACCTTTGGTCTTCTTACATTTTTTAATTCATTTAATTCTTCTTCAAGTTCTAAATAACCTTGACTTGTTAATAATATATCTTTCTTTGACATAAATATCAAATCTCCTTCAAAATTTACAATAACAAGAATATACTACAAAATAGACTCTTTGTCAATTGTTTTTAATCTCATAATATCATCTTTACATAGAGGAATATTTGTTTTAAATTTAACAATCATTTGAGCATGATTTGCTTCTTCTATTAAATTCATATCCTCATCATAAATATCTTCTATAGTATACTCAGTTTCTTCAAAATTAGGACTAATAAATTCGATAGTAGTACCTTTTTTAAAATAATTTCTTTGTTCTAAGGTAATTAGCCCATTATCATTACTTAATACTACTCCTAAAAAATCTTGATTAGATACTTCTCTATTACCATTATAGTATTGATCTTTATAATTAGGTAATCCTTTAAAAAATTGGGGATTACTTTCTCTATTGGCACATCTATTTAATACTTTAAGATAATAATTAATTGTTTTATCATTTATACGATTATTTATAACATCATCTATAATTTTACGATAACTAGATAAAACAGTGGCAATATAGTAAATACTACGCATTCTTCCTTCAATTTTAAAGGAATTAACACCAGCATCTATCATATCTTTAATGTATATGGCCATATTTAAATCTTTAGGACACATTTGAAAGTTATTTCCTGATTCATTACCTTTTTCGTCATCAATTGCAAAATTCCAACGACATACTTGGGCACATCCTCCACGATTAGCGTCTCTACTTGTTGCATAATTGCTCATAATACATCTGCCACTAATTGAAGTACACATTGCGCCGTGAATAAATGCTTCTAAGTCTAAACCAGTATAATCTTTTATTTCTTTTATATCTTCTTCACTAGCTTCTCTTGCTAAGACCACTCTACTAGCACCTAACTCTTTATAGAAAAGAGCGGTTTCTTTATTTAAAGTACTAGCTTGAGTTGAAACATGAAGTTCCATTTTTAGATTCAATTCTTTCCATAAACTCATTATATAAATATCACTTACAATAATGGCATCAACATTAACACTATCTAAAAATAATAGATAATTTTTTAGTCCATCTATATTTTCATCATGCAAAACGATGTTTACTGTAACATATACTTTTTTATTTAAACTATGAGCATATACTACTGCCTCTTTTATTTCTTCGTTAGTAAAGTTTATGGCATTAGCTCTTAATGAATAATTTTTACCGCCTATATAAACTGCATCAGCACCATATCTTAAAGCAAACTTTAATCTTTCAAAATCACCGGCAGGGCTTAATAACTCTATCATTTTAAATCACTCACTTTATATACAGTTTTATTTTCATAGAACTTATTATCATAATCTATTTTTTTACCATTTAAAATAGCAATAACATCTTTTGAAGTTAATCCATTAGGTTCAATATAATACATTAGAATTTTATCATCATTAATATTGTTTAACTCTGGTATTAAATTAAAATATTTATTATAGAATAAAACTGTTCCGTATTCATTTTCTTTAGCTAAAAATTCTACAGCATCATTTTTTAAAACGGCAACATTTGTATATTCAGTTTTAAAAGTATCACTATAAAATTTTAATAAAGTTCTTCTTGAATACATAGCCATATTAAGTCCTAAAATAGGTAATATTACATTTTTATTAACATTATCTAAAACTGTTTTTAATTCACTTTTTTCTAATTCATTGGCAAGCATACAAGATATAATGTTATTTTTAGATAGCCAGTAATTGATTGAATGATAATTAACTGCAAAATGGGCTTGATTCCAAATTAAATTTATATTAGTGTCTTTAAGCATTTGATATATAGCGATATCTTCATAGATAATTCCATTTACAAAACTTAACTTTGGTATAATTAATTTAAAATTATTACAATCTTTATTATCTAGCACTCTATTAACAAGTAGATAAACATTTATATTATATTTTTCTTTAATACTTTTTATTTCATCCAAATTAAAGGTATCATAACCAATACTATAACATGATAAAGGAAAAAGAAAGTTTGTTATACCTTCTTTATAATAGTTTTCAATTTCTAATAAATTATTTATTCTTATTAATAGTTTATTTTTCATTATTCTTTTTAAAGCTTACTGATAAGCCATCTCCAATATCATAAAATTTAGTAACATAATCTTTATTGTTATTTAAAAATTCAATATAATTTTCTATTTTAGTAACTATTCCTCTAACATTTTTACTTTTAATAGATGCTTTATCTTTAACTAAACCATGAAATTTTAAGTTATCAGTAATTATTACTCCACCCAGATTTAAATAATTACAAAATCTTTCAAAGTATTTGATATATCCACCTTTAGCAGCATCAATAAAGATTAAATCATATTTTCGTCCTGTCAAACTTACTTCTAATGCATCATTATATACTATTTCAATTCTTTTATCTAAACCACAAGCATTAACATTTTTAACTGCTTCACGATATCTTTTTTCGTCTTTTTCAATAGTTGTAATTTCAACTGTATCGGTTGCATTAGCCATAAGTATTGCTGAATAACCTATTGCTGTACCTATTTCTAAAACTGTTTTAACATTATTAAGTTTAATATATTTCATAATAAATTTAATAGAATCTAGTTCAATAATAGGAATATTATTTGCTTCAGCATATCTTTCCATTTCTAATATTGTCTCTCTCATAGGGAACACTTCCTTACGAACTAGATTATATCATAGGTTATTTATAAATTGCAAAAAATTAAGAAAAAAGAACTATTTTATAGTTCCTTTATAATTAAAAGTTATTTTTTTAATTTTGGCTGGTGATTGAATGTCGTTACCAAATATTTCCTCATTTGTTCTTTCAGGATAATTTACTGTCGCAAGTTTTATCATATCTTCATTTGTAAGTTTATTCTCATTATAATTACTTTTGTCTTTTAAATTTTTAAGTGTTTCTTCTAAACTTTCAATTTTATCTTCTGATTTTTCTATTCCTTTAGGTAATTCTTTTATGTTAAATCTATTTTCTTTATATGTTCCGAATATATGATATGATGTTAATTGATAAAGCAATGTAACAGTGTTAGCTGCAACTAATAGTTTAAATAATACTTCATAATAACTAGCATCAGTTAATATTTTTTGACCTATAAAAATATTTGTTAAAATCATAAATATATTTAATCCCCAGAATCTATTTTTCCATTTAATATTATTCTTAGATTTTTCTAATTGTTTCTTAAACATTTTTAAATATTTATTTTCTCTTTCTATTTCATTTTGTAATGACAAGATTTTAACTGTATTTTTATTTTCATTAGATTCTACTCTTTTTAATTTCTTATCATTATCTACTACTAACCCAACATTTGTTGTTTCATTTAAAAATAATTCTTTATTCATTTCTATTTTCTTCTTTCTTTAATTTATGTTAAAATCATAATTTTTTATTTTAATGCTGCTTAATTCTGAATCAATCTTCTTATCTTCTTTACTATTGGAATAAATTATTTTTGGTAAATCAATTCCACTAGCATTTGCTTTATTATCTTTTTGTAATATTGTTTGTTTTTTGATTTCATCTATTTCTTTTTGTAAACTATTAATTTTGTCTTTATTACTTTTAATTAAATTAGGTAAAACCTCATTTTTTAATCGATAATTTTCCTTAAATGATTTATGAGAAATTTCATTTAATGTTGTAACAAGTATATTAATTGAAGTAAGTATGATGCCAACTATCGTAATTGAAAAAATATTATTTGGAGTAACTAAAATATTTATAATCCACAATAAGCAAAATTCAGATATAATACTTATTATTAAATTATTATATTTATTTTTTATATTATCATTAATTAAATCTAATTCATCTATATTTTCACTTAATTTATATTGTTCTATTTCTAGTTCATTTTCTTTTTTGGCTGTTTCTAGTATTTGATAATTACTTTTATTCTCTATTAAATGATTTTTTTCTTTATAATCATATAAATTTCTAATATTAGTTGTTTCATTTAGCATTTTTGAATCCATATATAATTTTCCTCTTTCATAGGAATATATACTACACGACAAACTTAAAAAAGTCAAATTATAACCTAAAAAAGTATATCTTAATATACTTTTCTAATATTCATACCATTTTCCAGAGCTTTTTAATTTTGAAACATTTTTAACGTGTTCTTTATAAGTTGATGCAAAATATGTATTTCCTTCTGCATCAGCAACAAAGTAATAATAATCATTTTCTTCAGGTTCCATAACGGCATTTATTGAATTTAGTGAAGGACTATCTATTGGACCAATTGGTAAACCAGTAAATGCACAAGTATTTTCACTTCTTGTATTATATTTATTACATGATTTTAAATTGTTATTAGTTAAATCTTTTGAAAAATCTTTATTAACTGCATAATAAGTTGTGGCATCAGATCCAAGTGTCCAGCCTGCTTCTATTCTATTATAGAATACTCCAGCAACACCTGCTCTATCTTTGGAATTTGCTCCTTCTAGCTCAACTATTGAAGCAAGAGTAAGTAACTCATGAATGCTTAATTTACTAACATTTATATCATCTTTATATACCTCTAATTTCTTACCCATTGTATAAATCATCTTATTTAATATTTCTTCAATTGTAGCATTCTTTTTAAAATCATAAGTATCAGCAAACAAATATCCCTCTAATGGATGATAAATACCATCTTGTTTTATATCATCAGTAATAAAATCATATGTACTTATCATTTTATTAACAAATTGATCACTATCAGCACATGAAATAACATCATCAGCCTTATAACCGAATTCGTTTTCAATTACTTTTGCATAATCAGTTAACCTTTTTCCTTCAATAAAAGTAACTTGAATTACTTCTGCTTCTAAGGATTTATTTTTATGAAGAGTATCTATTATTTCATTAACACTCATGCTTTTAGATAAATTATATGTTCCAGCATATAATTCTTTATTGTGATTTAATTTAATATAAATTTTAAATACAGTTGCATTTTTTATTAAACCAGCTTTTTCTAAATCATCTGCTATTTTATTTTTACCAGTTCCATTAGCTATTTCAAATTTAATTATTTCTTCGCTCTTTTTGTTTACAGGAGAAAGGTAATAATCACTAGCAACTATAAAAATTATTAAGATAGCAATAACGATAGTACAAATAATTAAAATTATTTTGTTTACTCCTAATTTTTTATTTTTAACAACTTTGTCTTTATTTATTTTCTTCTCCACTTTCTTCTCCTATCTTTTCTTGTAATGAAGCAAGTAATCCTTCAATAACTTCCCACTCTTTATCTGTTTCAATTTGTCCTAAATTAATATCGTTTCCACTAGGATCATAAGTGTTTGCATAAACTTTTATTTTCCCATTTGCATCTAATGTATTATCAGTAAACACTATATAATTTTTTTTAAATTCATCAGAATCAAATGTAAATAAAACGTTACATGTTAATTCTTCTCCCTTATTGTCTTTAATAGTAAATGTTCCATTTGAATTATTCATTTTTTCTCTTCCCTTCTTAAATATGTATCTAATATGATAGCAGCAGCTGTATTATCAATATGTTCTTTTCTTTTCTTTCTTGACATATCATAATCAAGTAATATTCTTTCAGCTTCAGCAGTAGATAATCTTTCATCTATTAATTCAATCTTTAAGTTAGTTTTTTCTTCTAATAATTTCTTAAAATTTAAACTTCTTTCACTTGCAAAACCAAGTGAGTTATTCATATTTTTAGGTAGTCCCAAAACCAAATTTTCAACCTTTTCTTTATCAATTATTGCTAAAACTTCATTTACAGCATCTTCTATATTTTTATATTTAATTAATTTGTATGGTGATGCTATAATTCCTTTTTTATCTGATATAGCAAGCCCTAATGTTTTAGTACCTAAATCCATTCCTAAAGTTCTCATTTTAAAAAGTAATTCTCCACTAGTAAAGAAATTAACTTAACTTTTTCAATCTTAACTATTTTATCTCTTGCTTTTTTATAATTTGTTATAAACATTGGATCATCAGTAACTAAATAACCAGTTATCTGATTTACCGGATTATATCCACTTTCTTCAAGAGCCTCAAATACTTCAAAAAAAGTTTTACTAACTAAAGCACTTTCAATCTTTTCTCGATCAAATAAAGATGTATTATCTAACATACTACCACCACTCAACAAATTAATTATAGCAAAATAAGATTAAAAATGAAACATTATTGAGTTAATTAAAGTCCGTCTAAACAAATTTATTTATTAAATTAAAAAGCACTGATAATTTAAGTTTATCAGTGTATTTTTATTTTATTATCTTTTTTTATATCTTTATTTTGATTAGACATATAATTATCTACTAATTTTAAAACTTTAGTGTTTGTATTTGGTGTATTTATAATATCCACCTGTTTCACTTTTTGATGATGGCACATCAAAAAGAATATGTATGTGAAGTAGTTAAACCAGTTTCTACATAACCAATTTATCTTTCAATTCACTTATTTCTTGAGCAATTTGTCTTTCTTTTGCTTTTGATTCTCTTATTTTTTAAGGTATCTTTTCATCACTAGTCTTGTATAAATCATAAAAAAGACCAGCAGCAACATTATCAATTATATATTTAATGGTTTTTACAACAACTCCTGTAATAATTTAAAATTGCCTATATATATAAATATAAATATATTTAGTTGTAAATGTAGTGACTAATTTAATCCCAGTTAAAAACATATACATATCTGTCATCCAATCTATATTTTTAATATGATTATTGACATTTTTCTTGCATTTCTTTAATTTATTAATTCTTTCCTTAACATTTTCTGATTTATTTTTTTTAGAATATTATTCATATCTTTAATTAAGATATTTGCACTAATTACTTTTACATCAACATTATTAACAACACCTGTAGTTTCATTTAATGAAATAACATTTTTATTCATAATAAGTATCATTCCTTTCAAACTAAGTATGTTACAGCATAATTTTATATAAAAGCAAACATTTTTCGATTCAATACTTATACTATATACTTTAACTCTTTATTATAATCATTAATTTTACCAACAACACCATAAATTACTATTTCCAATTCTTTAAATTTAAATAATTTTTGATTATAAATAGTATCTAAAATCATGATAAAATCTAACTTACTATAATCTACACCACTATTTAAAACATAATTAATAACTCCTAAATTATAATTATTACTTTTCTTTAAATAAGATACATAATCATAATTAAAAGAAGAAATATAATAATTATTTTGGGGATTTTCTAAATATTTAGTTATATCAATCTTTTCTTTTAATTCAATAATCATAACTTTATTTTGATACCTATTAATTACATCTTCTAGTTTAGGAATATCTATATTTTTATCAAGTAATTCTTGATAAGTAAAATTCTTTAATAATCCTTTTATTTTCAGTAAAATAGAATAAA
>DJSP01000035.1 GCA_002438065.1 Caryophanales bacterium UBA6331
AAAAAGTAGAAGGATTTGAAGCTCTTTTAAATGGACTTTTAAAGAAGAATGTTGATATTTATGTGACTGGCAGTAATTCAAAATTTTTATCAAAAGATATCATAACTGAATTTAGAGGTCGTGGAGATGAAATTAAAATGTTTCCTTTATCATTTAGAGAATTTTTTAGTATTTATAATGGTACTAAAGAAGATGCTTTAAATGAATATTTAATTTATGGTGGATTACCTTTAACTGTTTTAACTAAAACTGAAAATAATAAAATAAAATATTTAGAAAGAGAAAGAACTAGAACTTATTTAAAAGATGTAATAGATAGAAATAATATACAAAATATTGAGGAATTAGATTATTTAGTTGAAATTATTTCATCTTCAGTTGGATCACTTACTAATCCTCTTAAGTTATCAAAATCATTTTTAAATAGGGATTTTAAGAGTACTATGACTGATAAAACTATTTTTAAATATTTGAGTTATTTAGAAGACGCTTTTTTAATAGAAAAAAGTAAAAGATATGATATTAAAAGAAAAAAATATATTGAAACTCCATATAAGATTTATTTTACTGATTTAGGAATAAGAAATTCGTTTTTAAATTTTAGACAAATTGAGGAGCCACATTTAATAGAAAATTTGATTTATAATGAACTTAAAATAAGAGGATATTCTGTAGATGTTGGGGTAGTTGAAATAAGAGATAAAGATAATAAAAAACAAGTAGAAATTGATTTTGTTTGTAATTTAGGTAGCAAAAAGTATTACATTCAATCTGCTTTAAGTGTAAGTGATGATGATAAGAAAAAACAAGAGTTAAGACCACTTCTAAATGTAGATGATTTTTTTAAAAAAATTATTATTACTAAAGATGGAGTTAGTTCATATAGAAATGATGATGGTATATTATTTTTAAATATTTATGAGTTCTTATTAAATGAAAATAGTTTAGAATTATAAAAAAGTTAGATATGAAATATATACATATAAAAGAGAATTAAATATATTGTAACGCATATAGAGAGGGAAAACGCATATAGAGAGGGAATAGACATTTTCTAAAAAGTATGGTAAATTAAGGGCACATAAGAAATTATGTTATGCAATTCTTGTTATAAAAAAGCGAGTGATTCCCACTTTGAGAGGAACTTAAAAAAGAAGCGATTCCGACTTAAACAGGAACTAAAAAAAGAAACTAGAGAGCTTACTCTAGTTTTATTAAATTTAGATAAATTATGAATAAATTTCTGAAAATGACTTAAAAAATAATTGACTTATGTGAAAAATCGTGATAAATTAATTTTGCATAAGTGATTATGTAGAGCAAATTGTTGCATATAATATTAATGCAACATGTGTTATAAAAAAGCGAGTGTATCCAGCTCAATTAAGTGGAAGTTAATAAAGTGGTGAAACCAGCCGAAAATGGTACTTGATAAAGTGGTGAATCCAGCCGAAAATGGAAGCTAAAAAAGTAGATTAGAGAGCAAACTCTAATCTTTAATTTTATTAGTTTGGGGGAATTAGAAATTATGATTAGAAATTTTAAAATAGTAAAAGTTGATTATAAATATTGTGATTATTTAAGAAAATTTGATGATAAAGTTTCTTATAATGCTAGTATAAAAGAATTAAGACCTTTTATTGGAATTCTATTTGTGGTAAATAATTGCGATTACTATGCTCCTTTATCAAGTCCTAAAGACAAACACTTACATATGAAAAATAATATTGATATTATAAAAATAAATGATGGAAAGTTAGGAGCAGTTAATTTCAATAATATGATACCTGTTTCACCTAATAATTACGAAATAATAGATATTAATAAAGTGCCTGAAAATATTAATGAGCTAAAAAGACAACAATTATTAAAAGACCAGTTGTTGTGGCTAAATAAAAATTATAATAGGATTATAATTAAGGCAGTGAAGTTATATGATTTATATACATGTGGTAGATTAGTAAAAAGAATTAAAGACAGATGTTGTAATTTTCCTTTACTTGAAGAAAAATGTAAAGAATATAATAATATAGAGCAAAAAGTTTAAACAAATACCTTAAAAGTATTTGTTTTATTTTAGATTTTAAGTATAATTATATTCAAGGGTGATTAATAATGGATGATAAATTAATAAGATTCTTTAATAAAATTAATTTTGATGAGATAGATGATTTCGAGGGAGTAAAAGTTTCTAAAGTTGTTATAAATAAACAAAAAGAATCTTGGATAGTATATTTACAAAGTGATAAAGTTATTAATCCAAAAGCAATGATAAAACTTATTAATAAAGCTAAAGAAGGAATTGAAAATGTAAGTGCGATAGACATTAAAATAAATTATAGTAATATATTAGATGAAGATATTATTAAATATTTTAAATATTTTTTAGATCAAAAAGTTATTGATAACGTTTCTTTACAAAGTATAATTAATAATGATTTTAAAGTAGAGAATAATGTAATAAGTGTAGAAGTTATTTCAAAGATGGAAGCTAATTTAATAGATTCTTTTAATGATGAATTTAGTAAGTATTTAAAGAATTTAGGACTATCTGAAGTAGAGTTAGTTCCAGTTATTAATGATGAAAAAAGAAAAGAAATAAAAGAAGAAATAGAAAATAGTAAAACAGATATAATTGTTTATAAAGAACCTGAATTTAAAATTATAATGGGTGAAGAAATTAAATCTAAAAAGATTACTGAAATTAAAGATATTATTGGAGAAGAAAATAATGTTACAGTTGAAGCATATATTTTTGGTATAGAAGAATTTGTATCTAATAAAAGTAATTTTAAAATATTAACTTTAAAGATTAGTGATAAAACTGATAGTATTTTAGCTAAAATATTTACAAGAGAAGATGATGAATTCAATAAATATAAAGCAGGTTTAAAAGAAGGAAAATGGTATGCTTTTAGAGGTTATATCAAAAATGATACATTTGCTAAAGATTTAGTGTTTAATGTAAGAGATATAGAGGAAATTCCTAGTAAAGAAGATGAGTTTGTTGATGATGCTGAAGTTAAAAGAGTTGAATTACATGCTCATACAATGATGAGTCAAATGGATGGAGTTACTAAATTTGATTTAGATAAACATACATCAGAACTTGTTAGTAATGCGATTAAATTTGGTTATAAAGGGGTTGCGATAACTGATCATGGTGGTTGTCAAGCTTTCCCAATTTGTTATGAAATAATTAAAAATTATAATAAAGGAAAACCTAAAGAAGAACACTTTAAAGGTATTTATGGTACTGAACTTACATTAGTAGATGATTCAGCTGATATTACTTTTAGAGCAAAAGATGATGATTTAAGAAGTACTACTTATGTTGTGTTTGATACAGAAACTACTGGTTTTAACGCTGGTGGAAAAGATCAAATGATTGAAATTGGTGCTGTAAAGATAGCAAATGGGGAGATAATTGATAGGTTTGATGAATTTATTAATCCCGGAAGACCACTTCCACAAAAGATAGTTGATTTAACATGCATTACTGATGATGATTTAGCTGGTGCTGATAATGAAGCAAATGTCACTAAGAGATTTTTAGAGTGGGCAGAAGGACTACCTATGGTTGCTCATAACGCGAAGTTCGATATGTCTTTTGTTGATATGGCTTGCAAAAAATATGGATTACCAGAATTTAGTAATACGGTTATTGATACATTAGAGTTATCAAGAGCGTTAGATCCTGATTTAACTAGACATAGTTTGTCAGCGTTAGTTAAAAGATATGAAGTTCCTTGGAACGAGGATGCTCATCATAGAGCAGATTATGATGCTGAAGGAACAGCTTATGTATTTTGGAAAATGTTAGATCGTGTTCCAAAAGATACCTATAAAACTATAAAAGATTTAGATAATTTAGTTTCTAAAGAAAATTTATATAAGTTTGGAGCTACACACCATTTTAACGCATTAGTTTTAAATCAAAAAGGATTAAAAAATTTATTTAAAATTGTTTCTTTAGCTAATACAACCTATTATTTTAAGTGTCCAAGAATTCCAAGAAGTGTACTACAAGAATTAAGAGAAGGATTGCTTATAGGCAGTGGATGCTTTGATTCAGAAATATTTAAAGAAGCAAGAAGAAAAGACAAAGAAGAATTAACTAATTTAATTAATTTCTATGATTATGTTGAAGTGCAACCACCTGAGGTCTATTCTCATTTAGTTGATACAGGAGATTTTTCATCTAATGCAGAACTAATGGGAAACATTATGAAGGTAGTAGATGCGGTTAGAGATGCTGGTAAAATAATGGTTGCTACTGGAGATGTACATCATTTTTATAAAGATGATCGAATTTATAGACAAATCATTATCAATACCAAAGCTAATTTTGGTAAACATCATTTAGCTAAGTCTAGTATTAAAGAAATACCTTCCCAACATTATAGAACAACTAATGAAATGCTTGAAAATTTTAATTTTTTAGATAAAGATGTTGCTTATGAAATAGTTGTTACTAACACAAATAAAATATGCGATATGATTGATGAAATAGAAGTAATTCCAGATACAGGAGGAACACCATTTTCACCAAGAGTTAAAGCAGATAATGGTAAAACTTATTTAGATTGTCCTAGAGTTGTAACTGACCTAGTTTATGGTAGAGCAACTGATTGGTATGGTGATCCACTTCCTTTATTAATTGAAGAACGTATCGCTAAAGAACTTTATGGAGAAACTGTTTATAAAGTTTGTCGTGAAAATATATTAAAAACTCATAGTGAAGATGAACCTAATTTAAAAGAATTAATATTTAAAGATGTTCATGAAGTTATCTTAAAAGGTGTAGATGCTGTTAAAGAATTAGTTAGAAATAATATTAAAGAGCATTTAGAAGAAGAAATAAGTGACGAAGAATTAGGACAAAAATTAAAGAAATCACTTGGTGGAGTAATAGGCGCAGGATTCGATCCGATTTATCTAATTGCCCAAAGATTAGTTAAACACTCTAATGATGAAGGTTTCCTAGTTGGTTCAAGAGGATCAGTAGGTTCATCATTTGTCGCAACTATGATGGGTATTACTGAAGTTAACTCCTTAGCAGCACATTACCGTTGTTTAAAATGTAAAACAAGTATTTTTAATGATGAAGAAGGTAAACCACTTGGTGCTACTTATTCATGCGGTATTGACTTGCCTGAAAAGAAATGTCCTAATTGCGGAGAAGATATGTATAGAGATGGACATGATATTCCATTTGAAACTTTCTTAGGTTTTAATGCTGACAAAGTTCCAGATATTGATTTAAACTTTTCCGATTTAAATCAAGCATCTGCTCATGAATATACTAAGGTACTATTTGGTGTTGATAATGTATATCGTGCAGGTACTATTGGAACAGTTGCTGAAAAGACTGCGTTTGGTTTTGTTAAAGGCTATATGGAAGATAAAGGAATTACTTTACGTATTCCGGAAATAGAACGTTTAGCTAAAGGTGTTACTGGGGTAAAGAGAACAACAGGACAACATCCAGGTGGAATTGTAGTTGTTCCAGATTATAAAGAAGTTTATGATTTTACTCCATTTCAATATCCAGCTGAAGACATTAATAATGCTTGGCGTACAACTCACTTTGGATATCACTCAATTGAAGAATGTTTACTTAAATTAGATATTTTAGGTCATACTGATCCAACTCAACTTAGAATTATTCAAGAACAAACAGGACTTGATGTTAGTAAAATACCTCTATCTGATCCAGAAACAATGAGTATTTTCTCATCAACTAAAGCATTAGGTGTAACTAATGAACAGATTTTAGCTCTTACTGGTACTTTAGGTATACCGGAATTTGGTACTAACTTTACAATTGGAATGGTTGATGAAATTAAACCTAAGACATTTGCTGAACTTGTTAAAATTGCCGGACTTTCTCACGGAACTGACGTATGGCTTGGTAATGCGAGAGATTTAATTATTAATAATGTTGTTCCATTTAGTGAAGTTATTGGTTGTCGTGACGATATTATGATTTATTTAATGTATCATGGAGTAGAACCAATTAAAGCCTTTAAAATAATGGAATTTGTACGTAAGGGTAAAGCAAGTAAACCAAAAGAAAAAGATACTTGGGAATCTTATAAAAAGATAATGCAAGATGCTAATATTCCCGAATGGTTTATTGATTCATGTAATAAGATTAAATACATGTTCCCTAAAGCCCATGCTGCTGCATATGTCGTAAGTGCTTTTAGAATTGCTTGGATTAAAGTTCATAAACCAGTATACTTTTATTCATCTTGGTTATCATGTAAAGCGACTGACTTTGATGTCGAAACTATGATGAAAGGTTATGATGCAATAAAAGCAAGAGTAGAAGAAATTCAAAATAAAGGATTTAACGCAACTACCAAAGAACTAGGTTTACTTGAATGTTTAAAAGTATGTTTAGAAGCATCAGCTAGAGGAATTAAATTTGCTAAAATAGATTTATATAAAAGTGATTGGAAAGTATGGCAAGTTGCTGATGAACATACAATAATTCCGTCTTTCTTATCAGTTGATGGACTAGGTGAAACAGTTGCCAAGAATATTGTTAACGAAAGAGAAAAAGGTAAATTTGTAAGTATTGAAGATTTTCAATCAAGAGCAAAAGTATCAGGAACTATTGTTGACAAGTTAAAAACAATAGATGTTTTAGAAAATATGCCACAGTCTTCACAATTAAGTTTATTTGACTAAAAAATATGGTTTTATGTTATTTACATAAAGCCTTTTTTAATGTAAAATTAAATAAGATAAGGTAGGTAATTTATAGTGAAAGAATTAGACCTAAACAAGAAAAAAAGAATATTAATTATAATGATAACTATTGGACTATTATTAATTGTAATTATTGGTGTTGCCCTTGCTTATATGGCACCAAATATTAATAATACAGAAACATCATCAACTATTGTATTTAATAGTGGAACAGTTGCAATTGTCTATAATAATGGTGAAAATCAGATTAACGCCAAAGATGTTTTGCCAGGTTGGACTGCAATAAAAGAATTTAGTTTAACAGCTAAAAACAATACTGATATTGATGCATCAGATGTAATGAATTATGCATTAAAATTAGTTGTAGAAGAAAATACTTTTAGTAATGGAGCCATAACCTATAAATTAGAAGGAGTAAATGAAAATAATAATGGTACGCTAGCTTATATCTTACCTAATTCATTAAATACAGTAAAAAAAGGTGCTACTAAGACTATTAGTCTAGGATATGGAACGTTTGAACAAACGGATGCTATAAAAGATGGTGTAACTCATAATTACACACTTACTATTGCATTTCCTAATAAAACATATGAAAGTCAATCAAACGATATGGGAAGACTATTATCTGCATATATAACTATAGAAAAACCTACTGAAGATCTTGCTAAGTTAACAATAACTGATGAACCACATAACATAAATAATCTTACAATAAATGTTGAAAAAAATGTTGGATTTGATTTATCAAATCCAGGTTATGCAAATAATCAGCTTTTTTCTAGATGGAAAATCAATTCTGGTACTGCATCAATAGGCATAGGTAGTAATATTATAACCGTTACATCAGATGAGGCATCAGTTAGTTCTACATATAGTACAACAACTGAATTTAATTACACCGATGATCATTCTTGGAGTATATTATATATAGCTCCATATACAGGAACTTATAAGTTAGAAGCATGGGGAGCAAGTGGCGGAACAAGTACAGCAACGGGAGGCTATGGAGCATATGCAACTGGGAATATTAGATTAAAAAAAGGAGAAGAAATTAATGTATATGTAGGCGGTCAAGGTATAAAACCAGCAACATCTTCATCTGCATACACAAATGGTGGATACAATGGTGGTGGAAGTGCTAATTATGCCGGAGGTACTGGTGGTGGCGCTACACACTTTTCATTTGAAGATTCATTATTAAAAGATACAACGGATAAATCTAAGATTATACTTGTTGCCGCTGGCGGTGGCGGTGGCGGAAATAAGTATGCTGAAAATAAAGGTGGTTCCGGTGGAGGTATTATTGGTGTAGATGGTGGATATTATAATGCATCTAATAAACATAATGGAACCGGTGGAACGCAAACCTCCGGTGGTACTATAAATTCAAGTAATGTTGCTGGTGAAATAGGTCACTTTGGCTACGGTGGAAAAGGTGGCTATAATGAACAATATAAACAAGGTGCTGGAGCCGGTGGCGGTGGCTATTATGGCGGTGGTGGCGGCTCAAACCGTACTGGTGGCGGTGGCGGTGGGTCATCATTTATAGGAAGCAATCGCTTACTCGATGATGGTAACAAAGTTATGTATTGTTATGAATGTACAGAGTCCTCTGAAGCTTCAACTAAAACAATATCAACTAGTAATTATAGTAGTGATGCCATTGCTAACTATGCTAAGTTAGGTGATGGTTATGCTAAAATAACAATTCAAACCATTGAAGAAAATGCTGAATATTCAACTATTACTGTTGTAAATGAGGAATTACAAAAAGTCACGACTATTGAAACAAAAAAAGGTGAGAAAATAAATATTCCTGTGGAATTTAATCAATCGTATATATTTGAATCATATGAAATTGAAAAAGGAACTGCTACAATTGATGGAACAAATGTTACACCAACAAGTGATATTGTAGTAATAAAAATTAATCAAATACTAAGACCCATATATGAATTTGCTTATATTGATCCTACAACTGAAAATTCCGAACCATATTACAAATTTAATGTACAAAAGACAGGAACATACAAATTAGAAACATGGGGTGCTCAAGGCGGTGGAAATGATTTGTGTTTAGGCGGGTATGGTGGTTATAGTGTTGGATACATTAATTTAAAAAAAGATGATATAATATATATAACTATTGCTGGAAAAGGAAATTTTATAAATTGCACTGATTCATCTATAATTTCCGGTGGTTTAAATGGTGGAGGAAGTGGAACGTGTGCTTTTAACAAAAATGCTGCCAGTGGTGGTGGTGCAACACATATTGCAAAAGGCTCGGGACTTTTAAGTACCTTTGAAAATAATAAAAATAGTTTATTAATAGTTGCTGCTGGTGGCGGCGGAGGTGCTATGAATTCAACATCAAGTTATGGTATAGGTGGCTCAGGCGGCGGTTTTACCGGTGTAGCAAATAGTCCTGTTGGAAATACATATAAAAATACAGGTGGTACACAATCATCTGGAGGAACCTCTGGAACTGGTAAACGTATTGGTTCATTTGGGCAAGGTGGTTGTGCATCATCAGATGCTTGGGGCTCAGGCGGTGGATCTGGGTTATATGGTGGAGGAACTGTTTGGTATGGTGGTGGTGGATCTGGAGGTTCATCATATATAGGAAATTCACTATTAACAAATAAAGCAATGTATTGCTTTGGTTGCGAAGAATCAAGTGACACTTCTACTAAAACAGTTGCTACTACTTGTCATAGTGAAACACCAACTGAAAATTGCGCTAAAGAAGGAAATGGTTATGCTCGAATAACATATATTCCAGAAAATTAACTACTGATTTCAGTAGTTTTCTTTTTTTAAAAACATATAATTAAATGGTGAAGCATATGCTAGAGATAATTAATAATACCTTAAGAAATAATAATTATTATGTTTGTTTATATAAAAATAATATTTATATGTATAATTATAAAGATATACTTTCCTTTAATAATAATTTAATAATGATAAAATTTGATAATTTTAATTTAAAAATAAAAGGAAATAATATGTTAATAAAACATATGCAAGAAAAAGAATTAATTATTTTTGGAAATATTATAGGGGTATCCTATGAATAAACAAATAAAAATAGAAGTAACGGGAAGTATTAATAGATTTATAAATAAATGTATATATAGTAAAATTTATTTATCTAATATAAGTTATATAGATAATGATAAGATAACATGTATAATAAATTTAGATGATTATAAGAAAGTTAAAAGATTAAATTATTATTCAAAGATAAAAGTAGTTAGTTATGTTGGATTTAATAAAATTAAAGAGATAGTTAAAAATAATATTTTTTATGTAATAATATTTATTCTTGCGTTTATATTAATTGATATTTTAACTAATTATATTGTAGATATAGAAGTAATACATTCCTCAATAAGTATTCGTAAATTAATTTATCAAGAATTAGAAAATAATAATGTTAGAAAAAATACTTTTGCTTATAGTTTTGAAGAATTAGAAAATATCCAAAAAAATATCTTAAATAATAATAAAGATAAATTAGAGTGGATTAGTATTACTAAAGATGGCATGAAGTACATAATTAGATGTGAAGAAAGAAAAATTAAAGAAATAAATAAAGAAAATGGATACCGAAATATAGTTGCTAAAAAAGATGCTTATATTACTAAGATTATATCTACTAAAGGAGTTAATTTAGTTAGAAGTGGGGAGTATGTTAAAAAAGGTGACGTCTTAATTAGTGGAGAAATTAAATTATATGAAGAAGTTAAAGGAGATACTTTAGCAACAGGTTATGTATATGGTAATGTGTGGTATAACGTACAGTTATCAATACCTAAAGAAGAAAATAAAAAGGAATATACTGGTAAATCTAGGTTTAATATAAATATAAATGATAAAATCTTTTTAAGAAATAAATATAAATATTTTAGTCAGGAAAATATTAGAGAAATAAAAATATTGGGTTTAAAAATTAAGTTTTATAAAGAAAAAGAATATGTATATAAAAAACATATTTTAAGTGATGAAGAGATAGAAAAAATAATAAATGATAAAATAAAAGAAAAATTTAATAATATTGGGACAATTAATAGTCAAAAAGTTTTGAAAAAAGAGATAAATAATAGTACAATAGATTATAGAGTATTTGTTATTTGTAATGAACTTATTAATGAATACCAGTACTATGAAAAAGGTGATGCTAGTGATACCCGAATCAGCAATTGAAATTATAGTTGATTTATGGCCTATCTTATTATTATGTATGATTACAACAATATGTTTGAAAGTAGCTTATAGTGCATCTAATCATACTAAATTAGAGATATATAAAGAGATAATTAATTTAGTATTTATTGCATATGTTATAATGCTATTTAGTTTAGTAACAGCTACTGATTTTTCTTCTTATAGTAATAATTTTGTGCCATTTAAAGAAATATTTAGGTATAGTGTTACATCTAAGTTATTTTATCGTAATGTGATAGGGAATGTAGTTTTATTTATTCCTTTTGGCTATTATACTAGTTATTATTGTAAGACTAAAAATATAACTTATAGTTTTTTAATTGCACTTATTGTTAGTTCGACAATTGAGACTATTCAGTTACTTTTAGGTAGAAGTTTTGATGTAGATGATATAATTTTAAATGTTTTAGGTGGAATAGTTGGGTATCTTTTCTATTTAGTAAGTGAGTTTATATTTAAGAAAACTAGTGAAAGAGTTAAAAATAGTTTTTTATTAAATTTAATATGTGTGTTAATAATTGCGATATTAGTGATAATAATACTTAATTTATATGGAGTGGTAATATGAATAGTTATGATATAATTGATGAATATGGCTATAAAGAATATGATTATTTAAATGATTTATTTGATTTTGCTTGTAATAAGTTAAAACTTAAGAATGTTTATTTTTCAGTAATTTTCATTAATAATGAAGAGATACATAAGATAAATAAAGAGTATAGAGGTATTGATAGACCTACTGATGTTATTTCTTTTGCGTTTAATGATAATGGAGCATTAGCTGGACCAGTTAATATGCTTGGAGAAATATATGTTTCAATAGATAGAATGAAAGAACAAGCTATAGAATATGGTCATAGTGAAAAGAGAGAATTATCGTTTTTATGTATTCATGGACTTTTACATTTACTTGGCTATGATCATACTTTAGGGGAAAAAGAAGAAAAAGAAATGTTTGATTTACAGAAGGAAATATTAAATGAAAAAGGTATTATCGATTAAAAGATTAAAAAAATCATTTGGTTATGCGTTTAAAGGAATAGATGATGTTGTAGGTAATGAACCTAATATGAAAATACATGTTAGTGTGGCAATAGTTGTGGTTATTACAGCCTTTTTACTTAAGGTAAGTATGATGGAGTGGATTATTCTTATTTTATTAATAGGTGCGGTGCTTGCTGCTGAAACAATTAATACGACAATTGAAAACTTAGTTGATATGTATACTAAGGAATATAATGAAAAAGCTAGGGTTGTTAAAGATACGGCAGCTGGAACAGTTTTAATACTTGCTATAACAGCGGCTATTATTGGATTAATGATTTTTATTCCTAAAATTATTTTAGTGTTGGAGAATTTATGAAAGATAATTTAAAATTAATTATGAAAAATGCTTATGCAGATATTTCTAATTATAAAGTTGCTTGCGTTATTGTGATGCAAAATAATCAAGAAGTAATAGGAGTAAATATTGAAAATAAGGATGGCAAAAGTGGAATGTGTGCAGAACAAGTTGCCATTGCAAATGCGTTTAGTGAGGGCTTTAGTAAAAAGGATTTTAAAGAAATACACGTAATGGGATCGAGTAAGGAAATATGTATGCCATGCTTTATGTGCAGGGAATTATTACATGAATATTTCTTGCCTGATGCTAAGGTTTTTTGCTATAATAATAGAGGAAAGTGTAAAGAATTTACAGTAGCAGATATTTGCCCTTATCCATTTAATTTGGAGGACTAATGGTAAGAGAATTAGAAAGATTATTAAGTAATTGTTATGCTCCTCATGATAATGTTTTTTATAGTGCTATAGCAAAAATGAATGATGGAACGTTATTTGCAGGGGTTATTGTTAAGAATGATATTTTTAGAAGTACGATATATGCTGAGGAAGCAGCAATAGCAAATGCGGTTAGTCATGGATATAGAAAAAAGGATTTTGATAGTTTATATATTATGACAAGTTCTAAAACGTTAAATGATTTAAAAAATATTAATAAAAATATGATTAAAGAATTTTATGAAAATGATTGTGAGATATTTTTATATGGTATAAATAGAGAAGAAAGAATAATAAAAGTGGGTAATTTAATCGAAAATATATATTAGGATGTGGTAACATGAAAAGTGGATTTGTAAGTATAATAGGTAGACCAAATACGGGGAAAAGTACTTTGATGAATACAATATTAAAAAAACATATAGCAATAGTTTCAAATGTAGCCGGAACAACTAGAAATGCAATTCAAGGAGTTTATAACGATAAGGAAACTCAAATTATTTTTGTAGATACTCCAGGAATTCATAAACCTCAAGATAAATTAGGAAAATATTTAAACAAACAAACTTATGAATCTTTAGAAGATATAGATGCTATTTTATTTGTTGTAGATGCATCAGCTCCAATTGGAAGAGGAGATACATTTATTTCACAAACTTTTAAAAATATTGAAACACCAGTTATTCTTGTTTTGAATAAAATAGATAAATTAAGTGATGAACAAATATTAAAGGCAATAAATGAATATAAAGAACTTTACGATTTCAGTGATGTAGTTCCTATTAGTGCTTTAAAAGATGATAATGTTGAAAGATTAATTAAGGTAATTAAAGGATATTTAACTGATGAAATTAAGTATTATAATGATGGAACTATTACAAATACATCACTTGAGTTTATGCTTGGAGAACTTGTTAGAGAAAAGGTTCTAAATCTTACCGAAGAAGAAGTACCACACTCAGTTACATGCGTTGTTACTCACTTAAAAGATAAAGGCACATTAATGGAGGTATATGTAGACATAATAGTCGAAAGAAATAACTTAAAGAAAATAATAATTGGTTCGCAAGGATCAATGCTTAAAAATATTGGAATGCTTGCTAGAAGAGACATGGAAGACTTACTTGGTAAACAAGTATATTTAGAACTGTATGTTAAAACAATTAAAAATTGGCGTGATAAAGAAAGATACCTAAGTGAATTAGGTTTTAAAGATTTTTAAAAAAGGAAAAGGGAGATATAATATGGCAAAGTATACAAAATTAGAACAAATTAAAATAGGACAAGATACATTTTATCGTTTACTTGAAACTGAATATGGCGAAAGCGTTAGAGATGAAATGGCTCAAAAATATGGAGTTACAAAAGAAAAAATTTCTACATATTTAAATATGTTTAAAAGAAATATTGTTGCACCAAAACCAACGGAAGAAGAACTTAATATTTTAGAAAATTATTATTCAAAGCGACTTGAAAAACTCTATCCATTAAAGAAAAAAGGTACGAGTAAAGGTTATGCAGTAGCGCTTAGTTTATTAAAAGCTACAACAGAAGAAGATTATAAAATGATATATGAAAACTATAATATACATTATGTTAAATCATGTGTTAAAGAATATTGTGAAAAATTTCCAGATAGTGAAACATTGTTAATGGCTAAATTTGAAAAATTACTTATTTTAAGACAAAAAAACCAAGAACCTGAAAATAAAGAAGCAACTAAGGAATCACCATATGATAGAATAACAAATCTTATTAATGCATATCTTAAAAGTAATGATCATTATCCAAATTATATTTTTAAGAGATATGGAGTTGATAATGGTTATATTCGAAATATACTAAAAAAAGCTAAAGATGAAAATAATGAAAATGTATTAAATTTAATTGAAGAATATCGAAAAACTTTACAAGAACGTGAATTGAATTTTAAAGAATTATGCTTAAACCTTTCTGATATGATTGAAAATAATCAAATAAATATTTTAGATTTTTATCGTTTAACACATATGCCGATAAATAAATTTAAAATGTTTATAAGAGTAGCTAATTTACGTCATCAAATAAGCGGTGAAATTTGTGTAAAACTTGAAAAATTCTTAAATAAATACTATTTAGGATCATATAGTTTTGAAACTGCTGATGAAGCAACTCAAAATATTAATTACAATTACAATGGCGAAGAACTTACTCCAGAAATGATTAAAACAATTTGTGCTGAATTATTTGAACAAGATATACCAATAGATCGAAATTCAATAATACTTACTTTTCAAGAAAAAATTAATCAAAGAGTGAATAAAAGATAAATTAAATTCCCAATATATAAATAGAAAGGGAATTAATATGACAAAAGAAGAAGCATGGCAAAAATTTAAAGAAACCGGCGAAATTAAATATTACATGAAATACAAAAGAGGTTAGAATTATATGTTAAAACAAGTAGAAGGAATTATAGTAAGTAGTGTTAATTATGGTGAAACAAGTAAAATAATTAATATTTTAACAAAAGAGGGAATGATTGGTGCAATTGCCAAAGGAGCTAAAAATATTAAAAGTCCTCTTAGAAGTTTTACAGTTAATTTAACTTATGGTTCTTTCTATTTATATTATAACGATAATAAATTAAGTACTTTAAAAAGTGCAGATATAATTAATGAATTTAAAAATATAAAAAAGGATATAATCTTAATTAGTTATATGTCTTTTTTAATTGATTTAGCCACTCAAGTTATGAAACAAAATAATGATGAAGAAATATATAATTTATTAATTACTACTCTATATAAAATAGATGATGGATTAAATCCCATGGTTATGACTAATATTTTAGAGCTTAAATATTTAGATTATTTAGGAGTTGGATTTGATTTTAATACATGTTGTAAATGTGGTAAAAAAAGTAATATTGTTACGATAGATCCTGATGCAGGTGGTTATATTTGTAAAAATTGTTATACTAATGAAATTATTTATGATAGTAAAACATTAAAAATGCTTAGAATGTATTATTTAGTTGATATAAAGTCTATAAGTAAGTTAAAAATAAGTGAGAATGTGGTTAAAAATATTAATTATTTTGTTAATACTTATTATGATAGATATACGGGTTTATATTTAAAGAGTAAAAAATTTTTAAATGAATTAATAAATTAATGTAGCACTTTAAAAATGCTATGTTTTTGTTTATAATGATATAGGTGAGTATTAATGAAACACATGTATATCCATATTCCTTTTTGCAGTCATATTTGTTCTTATTGTGATTTTTGTAAAATGTTTAAGAATGATGAATTGATAGATAAATATTTAGAGGCTTTAAAAAAAGAAATAGATGAATATTATTGTGATGAAGAGATGGAAACCATGTATATTGGTGGAGGAACGCCGTCCTGTTTAAATAGTAAGCAATTAAATAAATTATTTGGTATATTAAGTAAAGTTAAAATAAAAAAAGATTATGAATATACTTTTGAATGTAATCCTTGTGATATAAATGAAGAATTAATTGATATATTGGTTAAAAATAAAGTTAATAGATTAAGTATCGGCATTGAATCTTTTGATATAGATAATCTTGGCTTTATGGAAAGAAAAGTAAAGTTTAAAGATATTCAAAGTAAAATTAATATGATAAGAAGTAAGGGGATAAATAATATTAATTTAGATTTAATTTATGGAATTCCTGAAGAAAGTATTAAAACTCTGAAAAAGGATCTTAAACTTTTAGTTAAGTTAAAACCTAATCATATTAGTACTTATTCATTACAAATAGAAAAACATACTAAAATATATAATGAGGGTATTAATCCTATAAATGAAGAGTTAGATGCTAAAATGTATTTTACTATTATTAATTATTTAAAGAAACATAAATATAATCATTATGAGATAAGTAATTTTGCTTTAAAAGGATATGAATCAAGACATAATTTAAGTTATTGGAATAATGAAGAATATTATGGATTTGGTCTTGGTGCTTCAGGTTATATTTATGGTTTTAGATATGATAATACAAGAAATTTAAGTAGATATATAAGTGAAGATTATCACCTGAATGAAAGTTTGTTAAGCATAAATGATAAAATGTATGATGAAGTTATGCTTGGATTAAGAAAGATGAAAGGAATTAATTTAAAAGAATTTGAAAAAAAATATGGAGTTAAATTTGAAAATAAATATGATATAAATAGTTTAATAAAGAGTAAAGAACTAATTATTAAAGATGGTTATGTATTTATAAATCCTAAATATTTATATTTGATTAATGAAATATTAATAAACATTTTGTAGGTGAATGATTATGTATGAAAATGATTATATTGGAAAAATAGTTTATATTAAAGGTATCGTATTTGCTACTGGCAAAACTAAATTAGATCATGCTTACAGTATAGGAAGACCTTGCTTAATTATATATAGTGACAATGAGTATGATTATTTTTTAACTATGTCATCTAAAATTAAAACTAAAAGTTATACTTTTGATTATTATAAATTCCAGCCTGATGATTTTATGTTTTTGTATAAATATAAAAATATGAAAGATTCATATTATGCTCATGGATATGTTAACTTAAGAAATATCTATAAAAAAAGAGTTAGTGGGTATGGAATGAATGATTCTGGTAAGATTAAGTTGGAAACTTATAAAGAAATTATTAATAAGCTAAAGTATTTACATAATGAAGATAATATGAATGAAATAATTAATAGTGCCAAAGCAATGGGAAGATAAAAAATTACGAATTGAAATGAAAATTCGCATTATATCTTGAAATGCATTTAAAAATTTGATAATATGAAAATGTAGGCAAGACTTACATAAAATAAAAAAGGAACACTTAATCTGGAATGTTAAGTGATTACCTAGAATTTTATAATCACCAAAACTCCGCGTTTGGTGTTTTTAATTTAACCCAATCATTTTAATAATGATAAAAAGTAAAACAAAAACAATTACAAATAAATTGAAAATTATAAAATATAATAACTTTTTATTCATAACGATCACCTCATTTCATATAAAGATATAGAAATAAAGTAATTACCTAAAAAATTAAATGTTCCTCAGGTACTAGAATATAAAATAACTAAATGATAAAAAACTAAAATGTTACGAAAATTCATATAAATAAAAATAAAGTCATATAATGTATAAAAAATGGGTATTTGTTTTTCTCTAAATATATGATAAACTTATATATAGTAAAGAGGTATGTAAATGAAAATTAAAAAAATATTGATAGGGAGTTTGGTAAGTTTAATAGGTGCAATATCAGCTGATGCTGCATCATTAGAAGTTACGGGTGTATCAACGCTAAAAACAAATGAAACTGGTAAATATGAGATAAAACTTAGTGATGTTGGTAGTGACGAATTTGACCAAGTTGAATTTGAAATAAACTATGATTCAGGAATACTTAAATTTGCTGGAAGCACAAGTAATGATTATTCTACGACTGAAACTTATTCAGGAAATAAGGCATTTATAGTATCTAGTACCAATTTAAAAGATGGAATAATTGGATCATTTTCAATAACTAACTTAAGCGAAGTTAGCTCAACAACATCTATTGTTATTAAAAATATTAAGTTTAAAAAAGGTGCTAATGAAGTTACATCTGGAAGTGATTATTCAAAAACTTTAACATTAAGACAAGGTGTTACAACTACTACAACTAAACCCAAAAATACTAGTGCTAAAGTAACAAGTATGAGTTTTAAAAACTCAACAATGAAACCAGCATTTAATCCTAGTACTCATGAATATAAATTGTATACAAAAGATACGATAAGACAAGTAACACTTGTATATAATACCGAGCAAACTGGCGTAACATTAACTAGTGAGTGCACTGTAGGATGCACCATATCAAGTTCGACAGACACAATTATTCAAACTATTCAAGGTAAAAACGAAGTAATATTTAAATTTACAAGTGAAGATGGAAAATCAACTGAAGAATATAAATTTATCATTTATCGTGGAGAAACTACAGACGGTTCAAATAAGTTATCTAGTTTAAGTGTTAAAGATTATAATATAAATGAAAAATTTGATGAAAACACTTTAGATTATACATTAAGTGTACCTTTTGAAGTTGAAAAACTAGATATAAATGCTATTGCTGCTGATGAAAATGCAAAGATTGAAATAAAGGGCGCCGATAACTTAAAAGTAGGAGAAAATATAGTTACTATAACTATTACACCTACTGATGAAGAAAGTGAAGTAAAAATTTATAATATTACAGTACTTAGAGAAGAATATATTAGTGAAAATCCTACAACAACTACATTTATTCCAGGTGCTGTTGATAAAAATAATAATAATTCAAATATAGTTTTAATTATTTTACTTGTACTAGGTAGTTTAACAATTATAGGTGTTGCTGCTTTCTTTATCTTCTTTTATAAAAAGAAAAATAAAAAAGTAAATGAACCAAAAAATAATGAAATTAAAGAAAATAAAAATGTAGTTGAAAATCAAGAAGAGATGCCTAAAATAAAAGAAAAAGATACAATAGGCAAAGCATTTGAAGAAAAAGAGCCAACATCAATTGAAGATGCTTTAGATGATTTAATGAAAACTAAAGAAATAATGGATGATAATAATAATGAATCACTTTAATAGAATATATTAAGGTGATTTTTTATATAATAGGAA
>DJSP01000043.1 GCA_002438065.1 Caryophanales bacterium UBA6331
AAATATATTTACTTTTTTGAAAAAAGTAACTAGATATAGTTAAAATAAAAAATTAAGTATAAAAACATAATTTTTAAAAGTAAATAGATATAGATGACAAAAAAAATAGATGACAAAACTGACAATAGATCTGTATGTTCTAATGAGAAAAAGAACAAAATAAAAGAAAGTATTCAAAATACTCATCTTAAAAGAACTATGCAAATTGTCAAGGTTTTTGAATGCAAAATAGTTGAAAAGAGACTGAATAAGAAACAAAAAGAAGAATTAGAAATGCTTTTTGTTGAAGGAAAATGGTTTTACAATCATCTTTTGAATCTTCACAAGGAAAAAGAACTTAGGGAAATCAATGTTTGTCAAGTCAAAGAAGTTAACCATTTCAACAAAGAACATCAGAAAATTAATTCAAGACTCGAATATATTTTAGCTGCTTAGAAACAGGCAATCAAAGCAAGAATGATTTCAAATGAAATGACAATCAAAAGACTTATCAAAAATAGTCTTCAAAAACATGGAAATCTTAAATTCAAAAGTGAACTCAATTGCATTCCATTGAGATAGTATAATTAGCAATATTCTTTCAAATCTTTCAATAAAGTCAAAATCTAGGGAATTTCAGGAAAAATTCTTTTAAAAATAGGAAACCAACTTCAGATAGCTGATGAGCTTGCAAACGCAAATCTAGTTAGAAAACCAGATGGATACTACCTGAAAGTAACTGCATATATAAACAAAGAGAATTTTAAAGAAAAACAAAAGAATGGAAAGGAAATAGGTCTTGATTTTGGTATTAAGACGAACATAACAACATCAGAAGGTGAGAAACTTGATGTATCTATTGAAGAAAGTGAACGCTTGAAGAAACTTCAAAGAGAAATGTTTCGAAAAGTAAAAGAATCAAACAACAGATACAAAACAATCAGGTCTATCTAAAGAGAGTACCAGAAGCTCTCAAACAGAAAACAAGACAAAGCAAACAAGATAGTTTCAAAACTAAAGAAATATAAAACTATTGTAATGCAAGATGAACAAATATCAAATTGGCGTAAAAGTTTGTTTGGAAAACAGGTTCAACACAGCTGTCTAGGTTTAGTGAAAGCTAAACTAAGACGACTTCCTTAGACAATTATTCTTGATAAATGGATTCCAACAACAAAACTATGTCCAAAATGTCTAAGAAAACATAATATAAGATTAAATGAAAGAACTTATATTTGTGAGTGTGGTTATCAAGAAGACAGAGACATTCATTCAGCTAAGAACATGCTGTTCATCAAGAATCTTGTTTTCAAGAAATATAATTTTGTACCGACAGAACATCGGAAAATCACACTTGTGGAGTTCAAGACCTCTGTCAATGGCACTGGTAGTGTCATTGGTAAGTCTGAACGATGAAACAAGAAGATGTCATATCTTCAACATGGCATAGAGTTCACCTTATATTTAAATTTATTGTATGATTTTTATAAATTTTATTTTATTTATTTTAAAAAAACAAAAAGTATTTAAATCTAATTCTAAAATTAAATAGCAAATATTAGATAATATTAAATATATTTAGTTATTAAATTTAATTTATATTAATAATATTATTGATATTATTATTAAAATTTTAAAATTTGATAATTTTAAAATAAAAATAAATGCTACAAATAAGAATTTTTCACGTTGTTTGACTATAAAAAATAAATATATAATTATATATAAAAATGATAAAAAAAAACATTGTGGTAAATTTAAATATTGTTTAAATTTAAAAACAATTATTTTAGATACAATTGAAATTTCAAATTGTACATTTTAGAATTGTATAAGTCTTGAAACTATATTTTTAAAAAATACAAAATATATACGTAGTCAAAGTTTTATAAATTGTATATCACTTAAAATAATTTATATTCCAAAAGATATACAAATTATTGAAATTAATAGTTTTAAAAATTGTTTAAATTTAGCTAAAATTATTTTTTATTGATTTATTTTTAAAATACAATGTTAAAATTTTTTGTAGTTATACAACTTTCATATAAATTTATATGATTTATTATTTTTTTTTAACTTCAAAATTTCATCATTGTCAGTTAAATTCAATTTATTGATATCAGTTATGCAATCATTGTATCTAGTTTCAAGACCAATATCATAATAATCTAATTGTTTGAATACCTTTTTTCCTTGCATAAAACATTCAGTAACAAGTCTTGGACTGCAATCAAATTTTCTGTTTACAGGTGTATAAATATATGTATCAAACTAATTGAAAAAATCATCAACTGGTGCTTCAATTTGTGTTATATTTTGCAAATTGTCATATTCTGGCAATTTATATGGAACAATAAGCAATGTTTTTTCACAACCTGACATTTTATGATATTTAACAATTATGTCTGGAGTTACCTTCCTGCAGACATATGTCATATAAATCATTCCAATATTTTTTTGTATACGATTGCATTTTTTATAGAATTTAAATGGAATTTTTTTTACATAATCTATAGATTTAAAATATTTGTTTTTTCCATATATTCTATAATCTTGTAAATATGTAATATGATTATTTGATTTTATTTTATGAAAATCATCATATTCACATAAAAATCCATATAGTTTGTTTGTAGCTAAAATTATATTGTAATAATCTAAAGATTTAATATTTCCATCTGTTAAAATAACTGTTGTGTTTTTTCCAAATGAAATTATCTATTTTTCACTATTTGGCTTAAAATTATTCAACTATATGAAATCATTTTCAATATCAGAAAACAATACATTGTATTTTGATTCAAATGCAATTTTTAGTTTTTCCTTTTTTAATCCACAAAAAAACAATATTCCAACTTTACAATATTGTTTTAAAAAAAGATAATAATCAAAACATTCAAATATATGTCCAGTAATTTCTATTATTGGAGAATATGTAAGAATAATATCATATTTTGAATCTATTTGTATCATTAAAATATAATGTACAAAAATATTTTTCAAAAAAAGTAAATAAAAATAGATTTTAAAAGGTTTATCATAATGGCAACTTATACAGATTTTCACAATAGAGTAAAAGAAAACATCAATGTAGATTATCATAGCAGAATAACTCCCTAGAAAGTTAGACTTTTAAATGAAGAAAATGAATATTGGGGAACATTGAAAGGAAATATTTCAGCTGAAGACATTGTAATAAATGGAGGCAATATTTCAAATGTAACTATATGCAATGCAACTCTTTCAGGTGAAGTAAAAGTTGGAGATGTTGATATAATTAAAATTGGCAATACAGTTGAAACATTATCTGATAATTATGACAAGTTAGATTCAAAAATAAATAGTATTGCTAATATATCAGCATTAAGCAACAATTTAAATGATTTAAGCAATAAATTAAGTGCAGTTGACAATGAAGCAATCAGTAGCATTAATGAAAATATTGATGGTTTATCTGATGATTTATCAAATTTAAGTAATCTGTTTTTGTCTTCAATTGAATTCAATAGTGGAGAACATAAATAGTTTAGAAGAGCTCTTAATGATCTTTCAAATGATTATATTTCAGCTGATAAGAAAATATTGTCTGATTTGAAAGATCTTTCAACATCAAATACTGAAATATTCAATGCATTGTCAACTGACTATATATCAAGAATAACTAGAGACAGACATTATGCTATAAATGAATACAAAAACACTTATCCATATAAACTTCAAGATTATGCTGTAAATGTATTCAATCTAGATATTCCAACAGCTCGTGTTACTTATTATGATACAGCTAGCAATACACATTATGAAATTGGTTTGATTTCATCTAATGAATCATTAAATCCAGTTGTTTTTAAGCCATATAATGACATTAAATTCTTACCACTTGATTATGCTTTTGAAGAAGATAAAACTTATACACTAAGTGATGATGCTTTTGTTTATACTCGAAATTATTATAAAGTTGGAAAAACAGCTGATGGCGATAAATTGCAATTAAAAGTAGTATCTGACTACAAATGGTATAACGTTTTATTTGATAATGTAATTATTGGTAGAATTACTGATTTTAAAATTGATGAAAAATCTAAATGTATTGAATCTGGAAAACTAAATATTGATACTAATATTGATGTTTTGACATGTTTTAATCAGTTTAAAGATATTATTGTCATAAATAATGATTCTAAGCCATGGACACAAAATGGATATAAGATATCATTATCAGATAATATATTGACATTAACTAAGAATTATGTTGAAAGAGATGCATATAATTTAATAAATAAAGATGATAGTGAACAGTTTGGATACATCTACAAAGATGAACTTGAATATTAGAAAATTGATGATAATAATAAAATACTATCTGGATTAACAGTCAACATAAACTTTGACAAGCCATTGCCAGTACATAAAAATGACATAAAATTGAATAATGAGTCATTGTCAGACAAATTGTCAACATATTCTGACAATACTGAAATATGGCTAAAAGCAGATTTCAATCCTCCTAAAGTTAAATTAACTGCTTATGATTGCAAAAAAATATATGCATATCAACTTTCTGGTGTGACATCAGATGGCAATATATCTTCACGTTGCACAATTATTCCAAATGCTTACAATAAACCTATATCATCATTGAATGATTTGTCGACAATTGATGTAATTAGTGTAGATATAACAACACTTGTTGATGTTGATAATTTCAAACATATTTATCCTTTGCATAAAACAGAAAATGAAACTAAATGGACAAATGAAATACATGATGACAAAGGAAATACATTAAATATCAATTTGAATGTATCTGAAAACAAGAGCTCTCTTGCAATAATGATAACATCATATGATTCAAATGAAGATGCAAGCATCAACAATGGCATAATCACATATGAATTCAATGATGACATATCAAAAATAAAGCCAATTATATATAATGATAATGAAAATGACTCTAATTATTGGTATAAAGAAATATACACTACTGAGATAGACACAAGCAATATAACATATTATCCAAAATGGTCTGGTATTGATTTTGAAGCTAAAATTTCTGAGAAACCAGAAACAAATGACATAAATGAATATGTTTTAGATGTTGAACAAGAAAATGTTGATTCATTTAAATTCATAATTCCTTCAAAAGCAGCTAAAGACAACTATATTTCAAGAGAATTTTTCATAACAATCAAACTCAATAGTCTTGAATCAAAAGATGTCAATATTGAATTTATAGATGAAAATGGAAATAGTTTGTCAAACAACATTTTCTACAATAAACAACATGAAGTAACAGTACATGCATGTCCAGTTAGTGAAGTTTCAGCATGGACAACATTCATGGTCAATGAAATCTAGAACAACAAATACTTGATAACAGATTTGAATGATACAATAGATCATGAAAAACTAAATGACATTTATTCTAAGATTGATTATTTGTCATCAGTAATATGTAGTGTCAGTACTGAACTTTCAATCAATTTCTTAAGTACACTTAGCAGTATATCTTCAGATTTGTCAGTTGCATTGTCTGATGAAACATCAGCAAGAATATCATCAGATGATTATCTTTCAAATGCAATTGACAAAAAACTCTACATTAATGGAATTTCAGTTGAAAGTCTTTCAACTACTTATCTAGATCAATCAAATTTTGAAGGAATACTTAGCAGTAACATTTCATCTGATGCAAATGAATTGTATGTTGTCTCAGCATTGAATTCAAATGCTCCATCAACTGTTGTTTCAAATGATTTATTCAACAAAACATTAGCAACTAAGAATTATGTTGATGTTTCAGTCAACAATCTGCAAAATTAGATATTGTCTAATGACAGTGACATAAGTTCTATATCAAATGACATATATAAAAGTGACACTGGTTTATCTGCATAGGTCAGTGCTTTAAGTGCAGATTTAAGCAATCATTACCATAAAACATTCACACAAGTTTCTTCTGTTGAATATGGCATTGACAAAGAACATCCAGAAGATGTATATGATGCATTGATAATTCCTAATGCTGAACTTATGCATGAAAAATACAGATTGCTATATTTAAGTGGAACATTAGTGCTTGAAAAAATAGACTAAAACTAATAATTTAAGCTAAACAATTTTGAGAAAAGTAAGTAGTAATATGAAATACACAAAATCTGACAAAACTAAGATATATTTTTTAAATGACAAAAATATTGCTTCATCTTTGACTGATGTTGAAGTTTCAACACTTAATCCTATTCCATCTTTGACTTTATTAAGTAGTGTCAAAAAAGATCTTTCTGACAATATATCAGCAGTATCTGCATAGCTAGAAAGTGAGTTGTCAGTAGAAATATCAAATAGATTGTCAGCTGACAATAAAATTTCTAATGATATTACATCTATAATAAGTTCTACATCATCTTTAATTGAAAACGACATA
>DJSP01000018.1 GCA_002438065.1 Caryophanales bacterium UBA6331
GCATTAAAATGTACTTCCATTACTACTTTATATTTAGATAAATAAGATGTAGCTTCACTACCTTTTAAATCTTTAAACATATTTTTAGAAGTATCATATACATCACATTTAATTTTTTTAGATAATATATTAACAAAATCTCTAGTTAAATCAGCTTCATTATATCCATTTCCACCAGCACCTGGATCACCATTGCCATGTCCAGCTACTATTAATAAATCTCCATTTCCAGTTAAACTTATAATATTACCATTAGAATCATATAGTCCGTTATTTCCTGTATTAGATCCTCCACTAGTTCCACCACTAGAACCAGGAACACTTTTTACACCTTTACCAAAATAAGCCATTACAATAGGTCTTTTCATATTTCCATTTTCAAAAGCTACAAAACATGGTGTAGGTTTATCATCTAATAATTTTTCTATTTCTGGAGAATTATATAAAGCTAAAGGTAATGTTTTTTTTACTTTTTCAAATTCTTCATTAGATATATCTCCATTAGAATCTAAAATATTTTTATCACATAACCCTGGTATAAATACTCTACTATCGCTACGCTTTATTATAAAAGCTCTATATACTCCACCAGACATAAAATCTTGATTCATTAAATAATTATCATTCATAATTTCATTCAATCCTTTAATTATATCTTTTAGCTCCTACATAAGAATTAACATAATAAGATGTTGAAATATCCTGATATCTTACAGTTTTTCCAGAAGATGGCGCATGTATCATTTGATTGTTACCTACATATATACCTACATGTCCTGGATCTGATTTATTACCATTACTTCCTGTAAAAAATACTAAATCTCCTGGTTGTAATTGTGATTTATCAACAAATTGTCCGGAATTAGATTTATATTGATCAGCTGCAACGCGTGGAATTGTTATTCCTGATTCATTATATACATATTGTGTTAATCCAGAACAATCAAAGCCAGTAGGAGTCGTACCTCCCCATACATATGGAACTCCCAAATATTTTTTAGCATTTTCAACAATAGTATTTCCGGATCCACTACTAGATATATTAAAATCAGATATAGATAATTGTTCTCCACCCCAACTAGAAACGTGTCCAATGTATCTATATTCTATGCTTTGAGAATCATGAATGTCTAATGCATTTTGCGTATTAGGTGGTAAATCTAATGCAGCAGTGTTGTTATATTTTCCATTAGGACCGAAATTTCCACAATCTGCAACTACAGCTACTACTGACTTTCCATTTTTTGGATTTCTAACTTCTAATACTGTACCATATCCTTGTGAAAATTCAGGAAAATTATCATCAGATCCAGTTATACAACTAATTGGAATTGCTACGTGACATCCTTTTATAGTATGATAATTTATTCCATTCCACCCGCATATACCATTATCATCACTTGTTGTGTTACCATAAACAGTACAAGTCCATTTAGTAATCCATTCTCCAAATGAACCAGAAATAGTAATATTAGTTCCTGAACTAGTTGAACCATTCCCCCCATTATTCGAAGATTCACCTTCACCACCTATAACTGCATAACTTATACATACTGGACGTTGAACATCTCCATTTTCAAACATTATCCAAGCTGGACCTTTTATATTAGCAATATCTTTAGATTCTATATTATAGCAACACCATTGAATAATTGGAAACGATTCTTTATTACTTTCATATGTACTTACACTAATTGTCCCATCACTATTAAATGGATTTACTGAACTTATTCCTGGAATAAAAGCTCTAATTTCAGAATCAGTTAATCCCATTAATAACTTTGCTCTATATACACCATTAAACCCATATTCCGATGTCATTAAATATTTATTAATCATTTTTATCAATTTCCTTTATATCTTAATATTGCATAATATGTTTTACTATTAAAAAATCTATTAGTTCCTTTTACATCTTTTGCACCATATCCACCACCTGTAGTACAATTTATATAACTAAAAGATTCGCCATTGTATGATCCTGGAGCAACTAACAAAACATGTGATCCTCCACCGCTACCAAAATTAGGAGTATCACTTCTTAACAAAACATCCCCACTTTGTAATTTACCAGAATTAATAAATGATTCACAATCGCTTCTACTAGTTCCGGCCATTTTAACAAAATATGAACTTGAATAAAATGTTTCAGTAGTATATGGATAATCGCCTGATGGTAACAAACCTGCTTTCATAAAGCACCAATAAACAAATGAACTACAATCCAATGATGTAGGAGTATCTGAATAATAATTTCCCATACGATTTGACATACTATAAGTAACACTTACAGATAGTAATGAAATAGCAAATTGACAAACTAAGCCAATAGTTCCTGCATCAACATTAATAATATTTGTATTACCACCAGTTCCTCCAGATGAACCACCACTACTTGATCCAGATCCTCCTGAACCACCTGCATGATATTTAATACCTTTACCTAAGAATCCCATTATAATAGGTCTTTTAGAGTCTCCATTATCAAAAGTAACCCAACACGGATGAACTTCATCATGTTGTTTAGCTTCTAAATTTGGTAAACACCAAATAGGTCTTGGTAACGTTTCTTTATTTTCATTATATGATACTGTATTAATAGTTCCATCTTCATTTACAACAGAACCAGTGCCTGCAATTAAACTAGTTAATCCGGGTATATATATTCTTACATCTCCACCAACGGTTACAATAAAAGCTCTATGAATTCCACCTACATTTAAATCAGAATTAATCATATCTATATACCTCTTATTATTTAAACCAACCTAATATAGTATCCCAAAATCCTTTTTTCTCAGGAGCTGCTGAAATTTGAGTATTTTCAAATACTCTATAAAATCCATCTTTAGTATATAAATTTCCATCTTTACCAACTACATATTTATCTGCATATTGTCTTAAAAGAGGATCACTAATATCAGATTCAGTTGCATCTCTAGCATAATTAGGTAATTTGGTAACATCTAATTTATTTGCATCTTCTTTTTGTTCTGCTTCATTAGCTTTATCTGCATTATCTGGAGAAACAGGAGATTGAGTTACAGAATCATTAGACTTAATCTCGGAATATTCAGGATCATATGTAGGAGTTATTTTAAATAATTCAAATTCACTCCAAAATCCACTACTATTAATTGTATCAGTTTTCTTTAAAGTATAATATACACCAGACGAATGATGTTTTTCAGATCCCATTAAAGCATTTATTGCAATTTTTCCTATCATTGGAACTTCACATGGACATCCAATTATTGTCATTGTTGCACTATATGGATATTGTGTAACAAAAGCCCAATTAGAATATTCTTGAATAGTAGAAGCAACACCTTTATCAGAAGATCCTAATGTTCCTTCTCTAGCAGCGCCTAATCCTTGAACTGTAATTATATTTCCTTCTTCATCCATAGTATAATAAGAAGTAGATTCATCATGAGATAATAAATTAACAGCTAAACCAAATAATGTGCTTCCATCATATTTTGGTACCCAATCTTTAACGATTCCTGTATAGCCATCATTACCTGGACCAAACCAATTAAAAGTAATTCCTAAATCAGGTTTTGGACTTTCTGCATTTTCCTTATTTTCTGATCCATTAGCAGATGGAACTTTATAAATATAAATAGCACCACCATATGTTTTACCATCAGCACCTTGTGTAATAGAATCATTTACATAATATCCAAAAATTTGTTTTTGAGTAGGTAATATTCTTTTATTACTAGTTAACGTATCTTTTTGATTTTTTGTAATACATTGAGATAATATATCATTTATAACTTGAAATATATTTTTTTGATTAAACTGTTTATAATCTTCACCAATAGTAACTACTTCTTCTGGATCAATATCATCCAAAATTTCTAATGTATATAAACCTTTACTTTCCAATTCGATTCTAACAATATTTTGAATATATCCTAAAGGTGTATTTATTTCTTTTCCAGAACTATCTTTTAAATATTCATCTTTTGCTGAAATTCTAGTTTCTTTTAAAGACGTTAACCCACCTATACCAGAAATAGTATATCTTAAATTTCCATTATCTATTTTACAATCATAATCAGTTATCATTCCATTATAAACAGGTGATCTTAAATTAAAATCATCTGCATATCCATATTGAAAAGAACAGTTATTATACAATACGTTTATATCTTTTAGTGTTTTAGGATCGTCTTTAGGTGTAATACCTACATTAGACAATAAAGCGGTTTCTAAAGTTATAATTGAACTAATTCCCCTATCATTTGGTTTGTATAATAAACTCAATGTAAATTGATTAGCTTCTCCTGAACCATTTAATTCATATTTAAAACTAACTAAACAATTTTCATCCCAATCACTAGAAGTAGTATCAACAAGCACTGTGTTATTATTATTTAAAACCATTTTAAAATACATTGTGTATACAGCTCTGTTTTTACAAAATTTTTCTATTAAACCATCCAATGTAACTTTAAAATTAGCCATGGTATTTGCTATTACTTTAGCTTTTATATTTTTATATTCTTCAGATTTTTTAACATCATCTACTTGCTGTTTAAAGTATTCTTGTGATGCATTTTTTTTGAGTTGTTCATGACTTGTACGTTGAGAAGCTTTATACATTGAATCATCATCATATTCAGCCCATGTTCCATCTTTAAAAACTACATAATATTTATTTTTATATTTATACCAACTATTTGATAATTGTTCTCCACTTTTTATTTTATCAAGAGTAATATCATTTAATCCCATTGATGGATCAATTTTATTACGTGATTCATCATAAAAATCTCTAGCCACTTATACATTCACCTCTCATTTATATAATGTATCTTTGTAATGCGGAATCTAAAGGAGGTATTCTTAATTCTCTTCCTACATAAACTTCATTAAATGGATCAAATATAAAATTAGCTTCTGCAATAATCCACCAATAAATTGGAGAATTATACATTTTTAAGCTAATTAAATCTAATCTATTTTGTGTCATATTAGTCACTGTATAAGTAATATCACCGGATGAATAAAAAATAAATCTTTTTCTATTAGTAGCATGATATTGTTTTCCTAATTCTTTTAATGTAGGAACCTTAGTATATCTACTTAACGTATTATAAGTTGCAGGTGAGTAAACATCTATATCCTTATAAATCCATCTTACATAATCGGGTTTTCTTTCAGATGGAAAATGATTTATTTTAAAATATTTAGATTCTTCATAATTATAACTTCTATAAAATTCTAAATCATACTGTCCTCTTTCAACTTGAGGTTGTCTAATATCTGATTGGTGTCTTACTTTCATTTCTTCACCTCCAATATATATTTTTATTTTAATTTTTAGCATAAAAATAAAGGGTAAATACTTTAATATTTACCCTTTTAATTTAATAAATATTAGTCTTATTTATAAAATGTTTTACAAAATAACGCCATAGTTAATCCTTTACTAACTTCAGCTTCAAAATTAGTCCAAGATTGTGGTGTTTGAATTATTCCTCTATCACATAAGGTATCTAAACAATTTCTAGCCCAATGATCCGGAACTCTATTTTTATATAAATCAGAAACTCCACCTGTAACATTACAAATTAATGCTAATAATAAAGCTTTAGATATGTGGTTATCTAATGTTTTAATCCAATCATCGGGTTGATGAATTACACCTTTGCCACATAATGAAATTACATTTGGTTGAGCCCAATGAATTGAAGTATCATCTTCATTAGATAACCACATACCACCAGTAATTTTATCAAGTAAACAAATCGTTAATGCTTTATTTATAGGCTCATCATATTTAGACCATGTATTTTTATCTGTAATAATTCCTTTATTAATTAATAAATCTAAATATTTTTTACACCAATGTTCAGGTTCTTTATATTCAGATACAAATGAAGTATAGTCCATACTTATCCAAGCAACTTGTCCATTATAATCTATTCTACCCCAATTACTATTAGCTTCATAAATTATAACTTGATTTCCAGGACATAATGAACCTATAATGTCAGTATTTACACCAATTCCATTTCTTACATTTAATTTAGAACAATTGACAATTGTATAAATACCAGGAATTGATTGAATATTAATTAACCTATTTTTAAAATTAGTCCATTGTGATGAATTTTTAACAAATGGTTCAGGGCAAATTTTACCAGTAACATCATAATGTCTAATTACTCTTGAAATAGGTAAATTATATTTTGCCATTAAATATCTTGTTAATTCAATACAATTTGTAATAGTTTCATCTTTAAAATAATAAGTTCCATTAGAAATTCTACTACACATTTCAATTCCAATTGAATTAGAATTTAAACATTGTTTATAATAAGCATGACCGCCAGATCCTTGTAATCCTCCACCACAATGCCATGATACATCTTTATCTTGAACACATCTCCATATAGAATTTTCATCTACAAAATAATGAGCGCTTGCACCTCTATAAGATGACTTAAAATAATTTGTATTACCCCAAGCAGTATCACCATTATTAGCAGTATAATGAATAACTATATACTTAATTCTTGAAGTGGATGATCCGTTACTATAATTAACAGTTGTTAAATTATTTTGAATCGTTTTCATTTTCCTCCATCTCCATTCCTTCCTTACCATCAAATCCCATAATATCAGGATCTAATTTATTTCTAAATTCAAATAATTCTTTATCAGTCATTTCATTAACTGCTTTATCGGGAAGTAATCCTGCTTTAATAGCTTCACTAGAATAAGCCATAATATAATTCTCCTTTTTTATTTTTATACAAGTTTACCAGTATAATATAAATCATCATGACAACTTTCAAATCCAATTGTTTCAGAACCAGTATCAGAATCTTCTACAGTTGGAGTAGCTGGTTCTTCAAGTTGAGGATCTGTTGATTCATCATCTTCTGACTGACTTGAATTAGAATCTTCATTAGTAGGTTCCACATTTACATCAGTTTCTAAAGTAGATATTGTTTCATCTTCATTAGATTCAGATTTTACCTCAGTATCACTTGTTTCCTCATTCTGAGTCTCATTAGTAGTTTCCTCATTATTATTATCATTATTTATAACATCATCATTAGATTGTACATCTGATTCTTCTGTATTATCATTGGTATTTACAGATTCAGATTCATTTAAAATATCTTGAGTTACTACTGCATTTCCATTAGAATTAAAAGCATCTTCCGTTAATATTGTTTTTTTAGATTTAGCCATTTAAAACATCTCCTTTTAATTTAAAATATTTAACCAAAGTAATATGGTTTGCCATCATACATTTCATTAAAATATTTAATACCTTTTGTTATATGAGAAATTTGTACATCTATATTACATTCCATATACATGTTACCAATTTTAGGTCCACCCCATTTAGTATTATAATTTATTTGTTTACCTGTAATTTTTGTTTTTCCAAATTTATAAGTTACTATTGGAACATATAAACCATCTTGAGTTCTTAAAGGATATTGACAAGCTTGGATTAAAGATACTAAATCATCAATTTGATTTCTATCTTCACGATATGTATAACCTACATCAGTATCTCTTTTTAAAGCTAATTCTCTATGTAAATGTAAACTTATTCTAGTTGATACATCTCCAGTACTTACATATCCACTAATTGTACCTGGTCTACCAATAATTTCAGCTGAAGTAAAATTAGTAGAATTTCCAAAAGTTATATCATCAGGATATACAGGAATATTTAATTTATATGTTGGTGTTCCTGCATGATTAAATTCTACAAATATAGCACATTGATCATCAGAAAAATGATTATTATAAACATCATCTGTAATTTCAGTCCAAATAACATCTTTATTTTCTAAACTATTAGCCATATAATAATCACCCTCTTTCCAACTTTTTATATATTTTTATTTTAATTTTTAGCATAAAAATAAAGGGTAAATA
>DJSP01000051.1 GCA_002438065.1 Caryophanales bacterium UBA6331
ATTTTTATGCGATTGCCATAATAGTATTTTTTTAGTATATAATTAGTATTATTTTAGTAAACTCATTAGTATTTAGTGCTTTTATTATTAAGAATTTTCTATCAAATATTCAATTAATTTTATATTTTTACTTTTGATTAAAAGATTTAAAATTTTAAAATACATTGTTGCCAAAAATTTAGATTTAAAATTTTTAGACAATAATCCACTTGCAATATTTTTGGTATCATCTATTGCTAAATATGAATCATAGCTATTTAATTTAGGAATATATTGAAGATATGCATGAAATGTATAAATATCTTTATATTCTATTGTACTATTTATTAATTTTTTTTCTAAATTTCTATTAGTATATTTACAATATTTTTTTAAACTTTTAGAAATAAATCTATATGTATATTTATTTCTAACATTTATTTTTTCTATTGGATTTTCATGATAATATTGATCGTGTATTCCTTTTGCACAAGCATAAAGTATTTCAATTGCAAGAGCTTGATCCTTAATATCGCCTTTACAAGTATTTCCTTTAAAGAAATTGTCTAAAAACAATTCTCTAGATAATTCATTATATCCTAAAAACTCTTTCTTTTCCTTTTCTGTATATAAATCTCCTAAATGTATTTCTTCAAAAGGTAATCCACCTATTATCGGATTTCTAAATATATAAATATCAAAATGCTCTAATCCGCCGACATTTTCTTCATTTGATGTTCTTTCACTTATTTCTTTTGATTGGTAACTATGAACTTGAATATTCATTAAATGTCCTATTTCAATATTTACTCTTTCATGTCTTATTCTACCATTTTGTTTATAAAAATCTCTTGTTTCAATCCATGCTCTACGTGATACACCATTATGTAAGAGATTTAGACTTGCAGTTGTAATTGTAAATCCAGAATTATTATAAAATGTTAACAATCCATGATAGTCTTTTTCTCCAAATTTATCAAATTTTGGATGTTCATTATTATAATAATAATCAGGAATTGTTTGTTTCTTAAAAATATTTTTATAATCATCAATAGTTATTGAATTAATTTCGTCATTAGGCGTATATACCTTTGAATATACGTCAGCACTTACAATTTTTTTATTTTCAGTTAAAACATCATTTATTTTTATAAAATCACTTAATAAATCTATAAAATGATAACCACTATGGAATAATTTGCCATATCCGTATTTATATGGATGATTTTCCTTTAATATATCGTGAGGCATTTCCCAATTACCATCTGAATGAAATATTTCAATATTTGTAATTGGAATTTGATATTTATAGACAGTATCTTCTAAAATTTTTTTAATTAATTCATATCCACGATGATATTGTCTTTGACACATAACCTTACATACTGCCGTTGATTCTGATGCCATTTTTAAAATGTCATAGTATTGTTTTCTCACTTTATTTATACTTTTCATACTGGTCATATTTTTATTTACAGTAATTGGTTTATCAGTTAATACATTTATATTATTTTTTAATGCAAATTCCAAATACATATAATGTGCTTTAGGCTCAGTTGAAATAATCATATGTGTAATTTCAAACAAATTGCATATTGCAATTAAGTTATTTGCTAAATCATTTGGTAGATGTTCATTATCTTTATATATATCTGGCACAGCAAAAATCTTTGTATCTTTAAAGCCATTTTTATCAAGATAATTTCTACTTGCTTTTTTATTTGACTCTAATTCTACAAGCAATGCTAAGTTTATTTTTTTCTTTTTAAAGTAATTCAAATGAATTCTTTTTGCATGTGGTCCCATTCCAACTAAACATACATTTTTCATATACCTTTTTCTCCCCTGATATATAAAGATTATAATGCATATTTTTTTATTTACATAATACAAAAAAAAAAAGCACTATGCAAAATTGCATAGCACTTATTCTTCACATTGACTAATATAGTTATTTAAAATTTCTAAATCTCTTTTCACAATAAATTTAGAATGATAAACACTTAATGGTCCATCATTTTTAGATGGTTTAACATCATTTAAACTTTTTGTTAATAATTTTTTTGCTAAAGTTGGATAAACCCACTCGATATAAGATCCATCTATTATTTCTTCAAATGTAAAACTTGGCTTACCTATCTTTAAAATTTTTGCTATATAAACATATGATACTTGTATGAAATTATCTAAAGATTTTTCTTCGTGAATTTCACCTATATATTTTATATTGCCTATTTCAGCCCCTATTTCCTCTTTTACCTCTCTAATAAATCCTTCCATTGGTGTTTCATTATCGTTTAATCCACCACCTACTAATTTATATAAATTAATATTTTTTTTGCAAAGTAAAGCAATTTTCCCTTCATCATTAATTACTATGCCTCTTGCAGAATATCTTATTTTGGGATTATTAAATTCAACTGGTTTTATATTAAAGTCTAAATCAGTAATCGTTTTCATCGTTATCTTTATTCTTTCATATTATTTACAATTTCAACAAAATGTTCAGCAATAGGATTTAAAGAATTTTTAGAATAAATTATTCCGATTGAATTTATTGGCATTTGATTTGCTAATTCAATCTCCTTTAAATCATATGTATTTATCTCGTCTTTAATAAAATAGCCAATATAGTCATTATCTTTTACAAAATCAGCCATCAATTTTGAATCTGGTAATTGAATATTTGGTGTTAATTTAACATTATTATTTTGTAAAACTTCATCCAACATTTGTCTTCTACGTGAACTTCCAGAAATTACTAATGAATAATTGTTTAAGTCACTTAATGTATGAAGACTATCTTTTATTATTTCGTAATATTTTTTTGAACAAGCAAAACAAGTCTTATAATATCCGATGGGTTGAATAACAAATTCTAACTTTTCACTAAAATTAATGTTTGGTAAATAATCTATTAATACATCAATCTTATGTTGTAGTAAAAATTCATTTAAATTAGTTGCACTATCCGTAAATACATTAACTTTTATTTCAGGATACAATTTATTAAATTTGCTAAGATATTTTGGCAGTGTAAAATCAGCAATATTTCTAGTAGTGCCAATAGTAAGAGTTACATCAAGATTTGATGCCAAATCTTTTGATGTAAAAGCATGGATGCTACTAAAAAATTGATTTAAATAATTGTACAATCTTTCCCCATCTAATGTTAATTCAAATCCTTTATTACTTGTATTCACAAGTTTTAAGTCAAGTAAATTTTCTAATTTACTAATGCTTCTTGTTAAACTAGATTGAGATATATTATGTTTTCTACTTGCTTCGGAATAACTTTTTTCTTTAGCAGTTAAATAAAAATCATTGTAATACAAAAAATTTTCTCGTAAATCATACAATTCATACATATTTCTTCCCCCATTAAATTTAACTTATACTACTATAATTAATTTAAAATGTCAAATTTAAAATTAATTATGTATGTTTTTTAATCTACGAAATTTTTATTTTTAATATGGACAAAAAATTTATTTTTCTAATAATTTAGTTAACTCGTTAAAATATTGTTCTTTTAAATACTCATTTTTTATATTATCAATACCTAATGTTCCATCATTATTAATATTTATTGTATTAATTAATTCATTACTTTCATCATAAAGTGATAAATTCCAATTATTTTTTTCAATATTTTTGCTATTTTCAATTGGTATTGTTCTTGATAACAATTCAGTTATTTTAGTTATATCTTTTTGATCACTAATAGTATTAACTTCTTTATTGTTATCATCTTTTACAACAATTTTTTTAGTTTTAATTAAATTTTCGATTAATTTAGGCTCTACGTATAATTCTGTACCCCAATCATTATTAATAACA
>DJSP01000023.1 GCA_002438065.1 Caryophanales bacterium UBA6331
TCAGCATCCATAGATATTACAACATCAGCATATTCCCTAGCAGTCATAAGTCCTGCCACCAATGCATTTTGGTGTCCTCTATTTCTTGACAAATTAATTCCACTAAATAATTTATTTTTCTCATTTAATTCACATATAATATCCCAAGTTTTATCCTTAGATCCATCATTAATAAATAATACTTTACTATCTTTAGAAATAGTTTTATCTTTAATTAATTCATTTAATTTAATATTTAGTCTTTTACTTGTTTCCCTTAATACTTCTTCTTCATTATAACAAGGTATAACTACATATAATATTTTATTTTTCATCTCTACCTCCGTTTTTAAATATTACTAAAAATAAATATTTTAATATCTTAACATTATCTTTAATTCTTTTAGGTTCTTTAATCATCCTATATAACCATTCTAAATGTAGTTTTTGATACATAATTGGTGCTCTTTTCTTTAAGCCAGATACAACATCAAATGTACCACCTACAGGCATAATAACACTTATATTTCTAAACAACTTTTCATTTTTAATAATAAAGTCTTCTTGCTTAGGTGAGCCTATACCAACAAATAAATAATCTGGTTTACATTTTTTAATATCAGCTAATACATCTTTTTCTTTACTATACCCACTCATATAACCACATATATTTATATTATTATATTTTTCTTTTAATACTTTAACAGCTTTTTCAATAACTTCTTTTTTAGCACCATATAAATATACTTTCTTATCATATTTACAAGCATTAGATAAAAGTTCTTCAAACATATCTACTCCAGTTAACTGTTTAACCCTTTTATTACCATAAATTTTCATACCTAGAATTGTTCCATAACCATCAGGAATATTATATTTTTCATAATTTATAAACTCTTTGTATTCTTTATTATTATTAAAATTCACCATTATTATCGGATTTAAATTAAAGATAATACTTCTATCATTACTTTTATTTATTTTATTAATTATATCAGTCTTACTAAGTATACAAACATTATAACCCAGTAATTTACAATTTCTATTTCTCATAAAAAATCTCTTTCTAAAAAAATTTTATCAAATAATCAAAAAAACATAAATAAAAATCTATTTATGTTTAAATAATATATCAGTTTTATATATCAAAAATAATATAAACACCATTAATATTAAATATAAAATAATTGCTAATAAATTATTACCAAGTGCATATAACACACTTATTATAGAACATAAAATATCAATTCCATACATTATAAGTACAGTCTTTGTAGTACTCTTATTAAGTTTAAGTAATTGATGATGTAAATGTTCTTTATCAGGAGTACCAATATTTTCCCCTTTTAAATAACGTCTAATCATTGCAAACACAGTATCAAGTATTGGTAACAATAATATGAATATTGGAATAATTAGACTTGTAAATGTCGCAGTTTTATATCCTAACAAAGCTATAATCGCAATAATAAATCCTAAAAAAGTACTTCCAGTATCACCTAAAAATATTGAAGCAGGCGGTTTATTATACATTAAAAATCCTAAACATGCACCAAGCATAATTACACATAAAATAACATCTAATCCATAAATTCTATCTAACAATACAGCAATTATAGTTATAGTAACAAAAAATAACGCACTAGTTCCTGTTGCTAATCCATCTAACCCATCTATTAAATTAATCGCGTTAATTATAGCTAAAATAAAGAATATTGCTAGAGGATAACCCCATTTTCCAAAGGTAAGTGATAAACCCAGAGCACTTATATTCGGTAAATAAATATTTCCATAAAACACAACTATAGAAGCAGCAACAATCTGAACTAAAAATTTATATCTTGCTCTAATTGGTTTAATATCATCACATATTCCAAGTATAATAATTATAAATCCTCCAATAAGAATTGAAATCATTTGTTCATTAATAGGTGCAAACAACATATATCCAATTAAAAACGTTAAATATATCGCTAATCCACCTAATCTAGGCATTGGTTTTTTATGTACCTTTCTCTCATTAGGCATATCTATTGCTCCAATATGTTTCGCAACCACTTTAGCAAAAGGAACTAGTATAACACAACATATAAATGTTACCAATAAAATTAAATAAATATTATGTCCATTAATTAATATATCCATACACATCACACCTAAATAATATCAAAATATTATTTTATTGTCTATTTATATTATAAATCTATTTTATTATTAATATATACTTATTTTCAATAAATTAAAATAATGTAAAGTAAGTGCACAATATAACCAATAAAAATAATAAACCTAAATACTCTTACATATGTAATTACACTTTTATTACATAAAAATTACACATCAACAATTATCTTTTTAGATATAATATTCTTCAAAATTATAAATATATATTATATTTTGGAGGTGCCATAGATAAAACAATGAATAATATATAACAAAAGATAAAAAATCCTTAAAAAATATTCAATATCTCATCCAAGTAAAAATGGTAAAATAAGTATTAAAATATCAGAAGATAAATTAAATAATTATATTTATAAAATTGGAAATATTATTATCAAACTATTAGAAAGTTTCAATTAAAAAACAATAATAAAAATAATTATAAAGGAGATTACATGTTTAAAGATGAAGTAATTACAGCAATAGAAGACTTAAGAAAATATAATGCAGAAACAGATAGAATTGAAGCAAAAACTGCTGCGCTTGGTTTTCCTAAAAAATGTTATGACACAATTTCAAGTTTTTCAAATAAATATGGAGGAATTATTATATTCGGATTAGATGAAAAAAATAAATTTAAAACTGAAGGTGTTTATGACGTAAATGATTTACAAAAACAAATTACTAACCTGTGCAGTGATTCAATGGAACCAATTGTAAGACCAGATATATTGTCATTTCAATTCGAAGGAAAAAATATTGTAGCAGTAAAAATAGAAGAAATATTACAAAACAAGAAGCCTTGCTATTATAGACCAAGTGGCATTAAAAATGGTTCCTATACGAGGATAGGAGATAGAGATGATAGGATGACTGATTATGAACTCTATGTTTTACAAAGTTATAATGATCACATATTTGAAGATACTAGGCCAAATAAAAGAGCATGCCTAGATGATTTAAATTATGAGGAATTAAATTCATACATTAAAAAAGTTAAAAACAATAAACCACACTTTTCAAAAAATAATTTTAATAAGTGTCTAAAATTATGCGGTATAATTGATTCAAATAAAGAAGAAAATTATCCAACCTTAGCAGGAACATTAATTTTTAGTGATTATCCTCAAAGTTTTTATCCCCAATTATTTGTAGCTTGTGTAGTTGTTCCAGGAACAAAATTAGGCGATACAGGTACTATGGGAGAACGATTTATAGATAATAAACGAATCGAAGGTACAATAGAAGAAATGTTAAATGGTACTATGAATTTTTTAAGAAGAAATATGAAAAATAGTATTATTATTGATGAAGACGGAAAAAGAACAAATAGAACAGAATATCCTTTAGAAGCTTTAAGAGAAGCTGTAGCAAATGCCTTAATTCATAGAGATTATTCTACACAAACAGAAAACGCATATATATCAGTTAACATTGTACTATGATCGAATAGAAATATTAAATCCAGGCACATTATATGGAACAAATAAATTGGAAAAGTTAGGAACTGCAACAACAATGGAATCAAGAAATCCCACGCTTGTTAGAATATTAGAAGAAAAAGGATCAGTAATTGAAAACAGACATTCAGGTATTCCGACAATGAAACGGGAAATGAAAAAATATGGATTACCTGAACCTGAATTTTATGAAGAAAGAGACAGTTTTAAGGTTATATTTAGAAATAATTATAGTATTATTGATCAAAAATATGGACAACAAAGTGGACAACAAGGTGGACAACAAGGTGGACAACAAAATGAAGATCTAGATAATTATAAAATAAATGTATTAAATTTTTGCATAGAACCAAAAACAGCATTAGAAATAAGAAATATGCTTAAAATAAAATCAAGACAATACGTTTCAGCTAACATAATAAAACCATTAATTGATAATGGAAAACTAGAATATACAAATAAAAATAGTGTTAACGCTAGAAACCAAAAATACAAAACAAAATAAAAACTATTCTAATGAAAGAAATAAATTTAACGATATTTCTTTTTTATTTTATCAAAAAAGATGCTCCGCAATGGAACATCTATTTCTGAAATATCAGAAATAACAGGTCTAACGAAAGAAGAAATAGCTAAAGTCAAAATAACTTTAATAAATCTCCTTCAATAATATTATATACTATTTTAATGATTTTTATAATCCAAAATTAACTTTTTTATCGAAGTCTCTTTCAAATACTCTTTTACTACATCATTTTTAGGATAAGATATTCCAATACTTAAATCAATTAAGTGATCATATTCATCTTCCGTTATCTTATAACCACACCAAACACGTTCAAAAAAATTTTCATGAGTTAATTCAACAATAGGAATTAGTTTATCAAAATAATCATACCCAAATTTTTTACAAGCATCACTAAATCTCTTTAATGGGTACATTTCATAATCATAATTAATAAGTAGTTCATCAAAAAACAATTCTTTAAAAAATAATGACAGTTTATCGCCATAAACACTCCTCATTACCATATTTGCAATATAATTTCCTCTTAAAAATGCATTCCTTTCTTCTGGAAAACTATCATAATATATTTCATAAAAAAGTGGCTCGCTTTCAAACACATTACTACAATAAGAATAAATCATTCCGGCAAACGAATAAGGATAATTTTTTACTATATAATCCTGTCTAGCATGAGACATTTCATGAATTAAAGTACATATTACAGAATAATAAGAAAGCATATTACGATCTCCAAAATTATACGCACTTCCAAAACTATTTACTTTTTTATAAAAATTTCTCAAAGATAAAGACGAATATGTAATCTTATCATCGCCATAACAAGATTCATAATCTTTTTCAATTTCTTTGGAGTTACCAGAAATTATCAAACCATTTTTTAAATCAATTTCATTATTAATTAAACACACATTTGCGACTTTATAAATAAAATTTCTATCAACAGGTTTATTTTTATCTTTGTAACTTCTAACAATTTTACTAAGTTCTACAATTAATTGATAATCATTTTTACTTTTATCCATTAAATCTAATTCATTCATACTATAATTTAATAGTAAACATTAACTAAATACAATCCACAAGCAGGTGCAGTATTATACTTACAATTTACTTTCTCCTTGTCTAACATCATCTTTATATCATCTTTATCAAGTTTATCATTACCAGCTTGTATCAAAGCACCAACCATATTTCTAACCATATATCTGTAAAAACTCTTCCCCACAAAAGATATAGTTAAAAAATCTCCCTTTTTCTTAAATTTAATTTTATAAATAACACTATTATAATTTTCTCTAGCACCAGAAGTAAAAGCCTTAAATGAATGAAATCCAATAAATGCTTTACTAGCGCTTCTCATCTTTCTTATATTCAATTTATTATTATAATTATAAACATAGTCATTAATAATTGGATCAAACTCACCTAAATTAATAACATACTCATATTTCTTCTTTTTAGCATCAAATCTAGGATGAAAATCATCTCTAACTTCTTCAACATAATTAATATGTACATAATCATTTAAAACTCTATTAATAACACTTTTTAACTTTGATGCAGGAACACTACCATTAAGTTCAAAGCTAACACCTTGACTATATGCGTGAACACCTCTATCAGTTCTACCTGCTCCTTTTACAGCAACATAGCTTTTATTTATAATTCCCAGTGCTCTTTCCAACTCTTTCTGCACAGTATCATGATCATTTAATTTTTGAAATCCATAAAATTTAGAGCCATCATAACTGACACTAGCAAAATACTTCATTAAAATACACTCCTATATATATCTTTTAATAAATCTTTACTATCTAATGTATATTCCAAATTAGCTCCCTTCTCATTTGCAAGTTTAATAAAATCATAAATAGGTGGCTCCTCTATATAACCTTCCTTAATAGCATCAAGTACCTTTCCTTGAAACTTAATAATTTTCTTATTACACACTACAACATGTTTAACAACCTTATTTACAAATATTACATCATTACTAATAACTACAAAATTTATCCCTAAAGAAGCCTTAATAAGTTTAATTAACTTTATAATTTTTCTTTTAAATTTACCATTAAATCCAACATCAAAATAATTAAGAACTATTAATTTAGGTCTATCTTCTATAACTGCAAGTAGTAACATTAATTTATATTCACATTTAGACATATCCTCTATCTTTTTATTTAAAAATGGTTTATCTAAATCTAAAATATCAAAATAATCTTTATTATAACTTAAATATTTCTTTACTTTATATTTTTTATTAATAACTTTTTTATCTAAATTATCAATTAAAATTTCTAAATCACTTATTTCTCCATAAAAACCCACAAACTGTTTTATATCAAAAAAACCATTATTTGGATTATTACTAAACATTACTTCCATAACTCACCTATTAAAGAATTTATATCAAAATACTTTTCTTTTAGTAAATCATAATAATTTAAATTATTTGATAATTCTGCAATAAAAGGCATATTCATACCAATCTTATTTAACACTTTATCATTAGCCAAAACTTCTAAAGTATCTTCATACATAACAGCATGAAAGTTATCAAGCACAACTATTTTAGTTCCTAATAAAAGTTCTTCACTATTACTTGTTACATTTAAAATTGAAATCTTATTTTCTTTACCATATTTAACAATTTTTAATTTATCTTTATTATCTAAATAAGTAAGCATATCATCAATTCCAATAACTCTCGGATTAATAATTAATAATGATAATATTTTAATAAAAGCTTTTTCATTTCTACTAATTTCTCCAATTTCTTTATCTATAATGTTATCTAGTTTAAAAAATGTAACAAACTTTTTAATACTACTACTAATTACCTTATCATCATATCCTAAACATTTTTGATAATATTCAAGTTCACTTTTCACTCTATTAGTGTTATATATAAAATTATTAAGTACTGCCGCAACATTTTTTCTTAGAAAATTTATATCATATTCATTAATATTTTTATCATCTATATAAACACCACTACTATCGCTTTGATTTATAAGAGTCTTTAATAAATAAGTTTTACCTGAAGCTATTCCACCAATTATGTTTGTAAATGGCACTAATTCTAATTTTAAATCATAATTTTTAAAAGTTAATGTATTCATCTATAACCACCCTTGCTCTTGTTTGTTATTATATCACTTAAGTTTTTATTTTAAAATATTCTAATGAATAAAATTTTATATTAATCGCAAAAAATAAAAGAACACAACCAAATGCATCCTTCTATTTTTGAATTTCTTCTATTGCTTTTTCAAGTACTAAATCTTTTAATAATTCATCCCCATTAGATATCTCTATATCTGGTTTTAAACCAACACCATCAATACATTCCCCGCTTGGAGTTAACCACTTAGCACTCGTATATTTGTACATAGTTCCATCTGATAATTTATTTGTTTTTTGTACCTTACCTTTACCATAAGTTGTTGTACCAACCAATTTAGCCCCATAACTATCTCTTAAAGAAGCTGCAAGTATCTCAGAAGCAGAAGCAGAATTACCATTAACTAATATATAAACATTATAGTTTCTTTCATCATCTGTTTCATCATAAGTAGTTTTAGTAGAAGACTGTTCATTTAAAGAAAAAATTATCTTTCCTTTTTGCAAAAACAACTCACTTATTTTAGTAGCTGCTGATAAATATCCACCCGTATTATCTCTTAAATCAATTATTAAACTATTAATGCCATCAACTTCAATCTTATTTAATTTTTCATAAAATTGTTCATAAGCTGTTTCATTAAATTTACTTATTTTTAAATATCCAATCTTATTACCATTATCTCCATCAATTATTTTATCTTCAACAGATGGATTATATAATTTAGAAGTATTAAGAGTAAAATCTAAATCATTACCATCTCTATTAACAACTAACTTTACCTCTTCACTACTTTTAATTAATTTAGTTACTTCACTAGATTCCATATCTGCAACAACATTATCATTAACTTTTACAATGACATCTCCTACTGCAAGACCAGCACTTTTAGCTGGCGTATTATCATAAACCTCCGAAATTATCATCTTATTTTCTTCATTATTAACACTTATTTTTACTCCAATGCCTTGATAAGTTCCACTTAAAGAATTTGTTAAATTATCAGTTTGATCTTTATCTAAATAAGTTGTATAAGGATCTCCTAAATAACTAAACATTCCTTTAATACCAGCATCAACTAAAGCACCTAAATCTACTGTACTATAATAATTAGATTTAATCTCGTTATATGCTTTATATAGTTCAGCCAAATTATCGTCCCCATTACCAGTCGAAATCTGTGAACAAGAACTTTTATAAACTAAATAACCAGTACAAAAACTCATCACAAGAGATGAAAACAATGTAATAGCTATAACTTCCCAAAATTCAAATTTAGTTTTCTTTAAATAATCTTTCATATCATCATATCCTATACAATAACATAATATCACATTTTTATAAAAAACAAATAAAAAAACTTAAGTTTTACACTAAGTTCTATTTTAAAGCATTCTTATAATCTTCTAAAGATTCGTAATATTTTTCTACTTTACCATCTTTAATTAATATTAACGCTGATTCTTTAATTTTAACTTCATTAGCATCAGTTGGTTTCTTGTTACTATCTTCACTTAAAAACGCTGCATTAAGCTTATCATTCATATCAACATAATATACTTTTAAAGCATTATCTGTATCTTTATATGATGTAATTAAACCTTTATAAGTAGAAGCATTTTTATCAGTACTACTATATAAAAATACATAATATTCATCATAAGGTCTATTAAACATATTACCAACTATACAAATATCATAGTCAATCTTTGTATTACTACTTGTCTTTTTATTATTTAAATAATCAGTTAAGAAGAATAATCCAACAGCAATAGTAATAACTACAATAGTTATAATTATTAGACTTTTAATTTCTTTAGTATCATTACTTTCATAATTAATAGATTTTAATTTTTTCTTTTTCATTATTATCCCACCTTCAATATCAATACTATCATATAATTTAAATAAATTCTATTATTTTATTAAAAACACAAGTTATCGACCACTTTTGATATATAAAGTGTTAATTTTGGTCGATAACTATCAAAAAAGATGCACACCTAAATGTACATCTCAAATATTACTCTACAATATCGTTAGTACAACAATACTAGATTGATATCATAAAATATATAATCGTGCACTAAGTAATATTCGTGTGCACGTTATTATTATGTCTTAAATTTAAAAATTTAACTTTCCACTTTTTGGTAAATCTTCATCTTTAACTTCTGTTGTAAGTGATATTCCAATAACTAATATATTACTTAAGAAATAAATCCATAAAAGTAAAACCATTACATTAGATAATCCTGCATAAAATATATCATACTTAGCAAAATGACTAACATAATAACCATAAAAATGTGTTACAACAATAAAACCAAGTGAAGTAAATATGGCTCCAACATTAATTCTAACAGGTTCAATACTTTTATTAGGAGCTATAGTAAATATAACTTTAATAAAAATAAATATAATTATCCATGAAATAGGTCCTTGCATAATTCCCAGTAAACTTGTTAGTATCGATTTAATATTAAAATAGTCTATTGCATCAATAATCTTACTCCCAAAAACTGGTACAAGAAGAATAAACAAATAAAGCACTATAACCAAAAATGTCATAATCATTGCTTTAATTCTCCTTTTAATCCAACTTGTTTGTTCAAATCCATAAATCTCATTTGTAACAAATATTATTGAACTAGGTCCATTTGATGCAAAATATAACATTGAACACAACATAATAATTAAATTTAAATCAATACTATCACCACTAATTATAGGAACAATCATATTAACTATATTATCTGAAAAATTACTTTTAAGCATATTAATTATCGTATCCATTGATATATTAAAATAAGACGCTCCATATCCAATTAGTGTAATAATAGGAACAATAGATAATATTATAGAAAAAGCCAGTTGTCCTGGTAATACAGCCATTTCCGGCTTTTCTAATATCCTAATTACATTCATAATATAATGTTTAAATCTAGTTAAAGTATTATTAAATCCAATCTTAACTTTGTTTTTCATTTTCACTATACTCAATTTCTTTATTTTCTCTCATAAGAAGCGAAGCCTCATTAATAGCATCATCAATCAATTTCAAATCATCAACAATCATACTAAAACCAATAGCAGCACCATATTCATAAGGTAAATTATTAAATTCTTTAATTAATTTTTTAATATAATTTACCACCTGTTTTTCATTATAACCAACCAAATAAATCATAAATTCATTACCATCAGTTCTCATAATTTCAGTATTATCTAATTGATTTTGATGTAAAACATTAGCAGCTGCCATTATTTGTTTATCCCCTTCTTCATGGCCAAAAGTATCATTTAAATATTTAATATTATTTAAATCAATAACAATTATCGCTTGAGGATAAATAGTATTCTGATTCCAAATTTCTATTCTTTCATTTAAGTAATTTCTATTTTTTAAAGATGTCATCATATCTACAAATTTTAACTTTTCATCTTTCTTAATTTTAGTATGTAATTTAACTTTTTTCCTAGAATAAATTATTATACCAACAACTAATATACCAATACCACTTAATATTAATATATACTTAGCAAGCATTGTAATAATACTAACAGTACTACTTATATTCTTATATGAATTAATACCTCTAATTTCCATTTTATTAAAACCTAAAGTATTAATATATGAGCTAAATACTTTATAAAAAGCATCATCACTATTCTTATATTTAAAACTATAATTAACACTGTTATAACCACTATAAACTATATGATAATTTTTAACTTTACTATTATTAAAATAATCATAAGTAACAGCATCAATAGCTACCAATTTGTTCTTTTTAGCACATCTAGTTAATTTACTTTCATTTTTAACTTTCTCTAATTTTATATTAGTATAATTACTTAAATAATTTGCTAAATTACTATTATCAATAACACATATAGTTTTATCATTAACTAAATTTAAATTTGCATAAAGAAGTTCTTCTTTATCACTACCAATAATATAGAATTTCTCATTAATATTTGTCTTAATAACTTCTTCATTATTACTACTATCATTAAATATTAAATCTAATTTTCCGTTACTATAACCTTTATTTAAATCAGTATTGGATTTATATGATATAAAATTAAATTCGCTGTTAGTTAATTTACTAAATTCTTCTAAATATTTCGCTAATATACCTCCTACTTTATTACCACTACCAGCAATAAAAGGAGCCTTGTTTACAAATCCAAAGTTATAAACATTTTTTGTAAAAGAATCTATATCTAAATCTGTTAGTGAAAGTTCACTCTTATATATATTAAATAAATGACTATAATAATTTTCTTCTAATTTGCTTCCCCATTCATTATAAAATTTAGTAAGAACACTATTAAAAGTTTTATCTGTTCCTAAATGTAAATAATAATAAATAGGAATATCTTCAAATTGATAAACAACTTTATAATTATTACTTATAATTTCATCGATATACACATTTAAAGGTATAAATATATAACTATAATTAGAAGTCTCAAAATCACTTAACAAAGAATCTTTATTATTAGCAAGACTTATAGTTCCTACAAAATCAGTATTACTTGTTAATGCAGTAGAGTAATCATTTAAAGTTCCAATCTTTTCGGATCTAATTTGATTAATATTGGTAATTACTTTATCGTCCTTACTTACCAATACATAAAAATCTTTATAAAATAATAAATCACTTGCACTTTCTTTATCTGTTATATAAAAACCCAAACTATTGTCAAAAGTATTATAAGTATTATCATTAATATTTAACTTGTATTCACTTTCTAAATCACTGGTAAAGTCATAAAAAACACCACTACCATTTTTACTAAAATTATTTATATTAGCAGGAATTCCAAATGACACAACCTTATTTGCGTTGTTATTTATCCATTCTTTTTCTTTAATATTTAGCTTATTAGAATCATACAAATAATTAAAGTATACAAAACATCCTGCACCAACTACCATTAAAATAGATATAATAACAATTATAATTTTCCTAGCCTTTTTCATTACTCTTCACCATTAACTCTAGACCAAGAAATTATAGTAGCATCACTCTTTTTATATCCCATAATAGGAAAAGTTTCATCTTCATTCTTAGTAAAAGCAAAATTAATATCATAAAACGTTTTTTCATCTTCACTTAAAGAAGATAATGATTTAACTGCAATAGATTGAGCATCAGTAATTTTTCCATCTTTTAATGAAACAGTTATATAAATTATTTTTCCTTTTACACTAACACTAGCGTTATCTACTAATTCATTTTCTTTAATTTTATTAACCATCTCATTTGTCTTATCTTCTGTAATTTGAACAGATTCAATTCCATTCAATCTATCACCATATTTATCATTTTTAGTTTGATCAACAAAATAAATTATACATAGCACAACTATTATAGCAAGACAAAATATACTTATTCCCATTAATATACAATAAATACGATTATTTTTATAAAACTTTTTTATATTATTCATATAACACCTCGAAATCATTATACTATATCTTATTACTTATTTCTAGTTTACATAATTTACTAAGAATTTATAACTCGATCAAAATCTTCTTCAGTCCAAATTGGAATATTTAGTTCTTTTGCTTTATCATATTTAGATCCTGGGTTTTCCCCAACTATAACAGCATAAGTCTTTTTAGTTACAGATGTAGACCATAACCCACCATTTAACTCAATTAAATTTTGAATTTCATCTCTTGTATACTTCTTTAAAGTACCAGTTACTACAATTCTCTTATTTAATAATTCTTCATTTTCTTTAATTTGAACGCCTAAATAGTTCATATTCATTCCAATATTCTTTAAATCATTAATAAGTTTAATATTATCTTTATCTCTAAAGAAATTATAAATACTATTAGCAAGTATTGGCCCAACATCCGAAATATTAGTTAAATCTTCTAAACTAGCGTTCATTAAATTATCTATATTCATAAATTTCTTTGCAAGAATCTTCGCATTTTTCTCTCCAATACCACTAATACCAATTGCAAACAATAATTTTTCTAAAGAATTTTCTTTTGACTTTTCAATATTATCTAAAAGTTTATTAACACTTTTATCTCCAAATCCCTCAAGTTCAATTAATTCTTCTTTACGATTCTTAATGTTATAAATATCTATTATACTAGTTATAAATTTCATATTATAGAAGTCTTCTATAATTCTTTCACCTAATCCTTCAATATTCATCGCTTTTCTATCACAAAAATGAATCAAAGATTCAATATTTCTCGCCGGACATAAATCATTTGGACATTTTAAATCAATTCCAGACTCAGTTAAAACTAGACTTGTTCCACAAATTGGACACTTATCAGGCATAACAAATTCTCTCTCATTACCTGTTCTATCTTCTAAGCATGGTCCCACAACTTCTGGAATAACATCACCTGCTTTATGAACAAATATATTATCGCCAATTTTTAAATTTTTCTCTTTTATATAATCTCCATTATGTAAAGTTGCTCTTCTTATTGTAGAACCCATAACTTTAACTGGATCAAAAATTGCATTCGGTGTAATTTGACCAGTTCTACCTACTGTACATACAATATCAGTTAATCTTGTCTTAACATCTTCTGCTGGAAATTTATAAGCAATAACCCATCTTGGATACTTAGCTGTAAAACCAAGTTCTCTTTGCATATGAATATCGTTTACTTTTATAACAATTCCATCAATATCATAAGGAAGTTCTCCCCTTTTAGCAGTCCATTCGTTAATATAATCTAATATTTCATCTATATTTTTAACTAATCTAATATGTGGATTAACAACAAAACCTAACTCTTTTAATTCCATAAGAGATTCATAATGAGTCTTCTTATCAGTTTCCGGAACATGATATAAAAACGCATCTAATTTTCTTGATTTAGCAACACTACTGTCAAGTTGTCTAATTGATCCCGCTGCTGCATTTCTCGGATTTTGAAAAATTGGTTCGCCATTTTTTAGTCTTTTTTCATTAAGTTCATTAAAAGCTTTAAGAGGCATATATATTTCCCCACGAACTTCAATATCAACCGGTTTATTTAATCTTAAAGGAATAGTACCAATCGTTTTTACATTATGAGTAATATCTTCACCAACTAATCCATTTCCACGTGTAGCTGCTCTTTTAAGGATTCCTTTTTCATATTGTAATGAGACTGCTAAACCATCTATTTTAAGTTCACAAACATAACTCGGATTAGGGAATTCCTTTCTAATTCTTTCATCAAACGCAACTATTTCAGACTCATTAAAAACATCAGAAATAGAAAACATTCCAATTTTATGTTCAACCTTTTTAAACTCATTAATTACTTCTCCTCCAATTTTTTCACTAGGAGAATCTTTTCTTTTAATTTCCGGATGTCTTTCTTCAATATCCAAAAGTTCACTCATCCAGTTATCATACTCTCTATCCGTAACTGTCGGATTATCTAAAGTATAATAATCATAATTAGCTTTTTCTATTAATTTAATTAATTCATCATATCTTTCTTTCATAATTAACCTCATAATTATTATAGCAAAATATCTTCAAAAATAATAAAGAAAGTTAACTACAATATGGCAATCGCATAAAAA
>DJSP01000021.1 GCA_002438065.1 Caryophanales bacterium UBA6331
ATGAAACTATTCACACTACCAAATATTGAAGGAGAGATAAGTATGTCAAAATGGGATGTAGAATACCTAAAATTATGTAAAAAAATATTAACAGAAGGAGTAGAAGTTGAAAATAGAACTGGTATAAACACCATGAAAATTTCTGACTATAATTTTAACTTTGATTTAAAAGAAGAATTTCCCTTCTTAACAACTAAACAACTATATTATAAAGTAGCAATTAAAGAAATTCTTTGGATTTATAAAGGAATTAATGATGTTAGATGGCTTCAAGAAAGAAACGTTCATATTTGGGATGAATGGGAAGTAGAAGAAGACGGAATTTATCGTATTTATTATCCCGAAGGAAAAGAGCCATTAAATGCTGCCACTGAACTACCAGTTTATTATAATACTGGCATAACTGGTTCTAATGGGAAAGATATTCTAGAGAAAATGTATTATGATGAACATGGTGAGTACCCAGAAAGTAATAAACCAGAAAATGCTAAACCATTAATGGCTAAAAGTACCAAAGAGGGAAAAGTTTTAAAATTCGCAAGATACTTTGGTAAAGATTATGCAAACACAATTGGTCATGCCTATGGTTATTCAATTAATAAAAGAGATATTTTTAATAGAATAATTAATTTAATTAACGCTGTTAAAAAAGATCCTACTATATCTGATGGAAGAAGAATAATTATGGATTTATGGCAAGAAGATGATATTAAAGATGCAGTTTTAAAACCATGCGTATTTTGTTCAATTTGGAATGTTCTTGATGGAAAATTAAACGCTAAAGTAGTTCAAAGAAGTTGCGATGTACCACTTGGTTTACCATTTAATGTAACGCAGTACTCATTCTTATTATACTTACTTGCCAAGATTACCGGATTAGAACCAGGTAAAATAAATTATTCTATTGAAGATGCTCATATTTATGTAAATCAAATTGAAGGAATTAAGGAACAATTACAAAGACGAGAAGAAATTGAGAAGGGATTAAGAGAAGATTATAAAGCTCCAGAGTTAATACTTGATGAAAACATTAAATCAATAGATGATGTTGACGATAAAAATGTTACAAACGTAAAAGTATTAAATTATAAACATCATGGACCAATTAAATTTCCTCTAGCTCAATAACTATGGTATCAATAATAGCTGCCGTCGGAAAAAATAACGAACTAGGTCTAAATAATAACTTAATATGGCATTTATCAGGTGATATGAAATTTTTTAAAACAATGACTACAGGAAAAACAGTAATTATGGGACGAAAATGTTTTGAAAGTTTGCCAAATATATTACTTAATCGTAAAAATATAATTATTACTAGTAATCCAAATTATAAAGTTAATGGAGCAATCATAATTAATTCAATTAAGGATACAATAACATATATTGAAAATAGTGAAGAAGACATCTTTATAATTGGTGGTGCTAAAATATATGAAGAATTTTTACCATATGTTCAAAATATTTATTTAACCGAAATAGATGCTGAGTCTTTAGCTGATGTTTATTTTCCTAATTTTGATAAAAATAATTTTAATAAAGAAATACTTGCAACAAATGAAGAAAAAGGTATAAAATATCAAATGTGTTTATATAGAAAAAAGGTGTTAAAAAATGAAAACAGATGATTTTGATTATAACTTACCAGAAGAACTTATTGCTCAAACTCCTCTTAAAGACCGTTCATCTTCAAGATTAATGGTTATGGATAAAAAAACTGGAGAAATAGAGCATAAACATTTTTATAATATAATTGATTATTTAAATCCGGGCGATGCTTTAGTTATTAATGATTCTAAAGTAATACCTGCAAGAATTATTGGAATTAAAGAAGAAACTGGAGCTGTAATTGAATTATTACTTTTAAACGATCATGGAGAAGATATATGGGAATGTTTAGCTAAACCTCAAAAAAGATTAAAAAAAGGAACTGTTATCTCATTTGGCGATGGTTTATTAAAAGCAAAAGTACTAGAAATAAAAGAAGAAGGTATAACTCTTGTTAAACTAATGTACGAAGGAATTTTACTTGAATTATTAGAAAAACTAGGAACAATGCCTCTTCCACCATACATTCACGAAAAACTAGAAAATCAAAGTAGATATCAAACAGTTTATGCTAAAGATTATGGCTCAGCAGCTGCACCAACTGCTGGACTTCATTTTACCCCTGAGTTATTAAAACAAATAGAGGATAAAGGAGTTCATATTGTTAGGATAACACTTCATGTTGGACTAGGTACATTTAGACCTGTTAACGTAGAAGATGTAACTAAACATGTTATGCATACTGAACATTATGCTATTAGTAAAGAAGCCGCTGATATTTTAAATAAAGTTAAAGAAAGTGGTCATGAAATTATTGCGGTTGGTACAACCAGTGTTAGAACTTTAGAAACTAATTTATCTAGACATAATAAATTTACTCCTGAAGTTTCATCAACTAATATCTTTATTTATCCTGGTTTCAAATTTAAAGCAATAGATCATTTAATAACTAATTTTCATTTACCAAAAAGTACATTAATTATGTTAGTATCAGCATTATCAACTAAAGAAAATATTTTAAATGCTTATAATATTGCAGTTCAAGAAAAATATCGTTTCTTCTCATTTGGCGATGCAATGTTTATTAAATAAAGGAGATTTATGAATAAAGGAAAATTAATAGTAGTAGAAGGTGCTTGTGATGGTATTGGAAAATCTACTCAGTATGAATTACTTTATAAGAGTTTATTAGAAGATAACTACGAAGTTTGTAGACATCACTTTCCATCTTATGGTACCATGGAAGCAGCACCAGTAGAAAAATTCTTAAGAGGTGAATTAGGTAGTCCTAAAGATATATCCCCTTATTTAGTTAATAGTTTATATGCTGTAGATAGAGCTATAACTTGGCAAACTTCCTTAAAGCCAGAATATGAACAAGGAAAAATAATTTTATTAGATAGATATACAACTTCAAGTTTAATTTATCAATCAGCAACAATTGAAGATATAGATGAAAGAAAAAAATTTTTAGATTATATAACTGACTTTGAATATAACAAATTAGGTATTCAAAAACCAGATGCAGTAATATTCTTATTTGCACCATTTGAAATTGTAACTAAAATGCGATTAGCAAGAAAACAAAATGATGGAATTGAAAACGATGTCTTTGAAAAAGACTTAGAACTAATGAAAAAGATTTATGAAAACGCTGTATTTGTAGCAAATTATTTATCATGGAATATCATTAATTGTGCCGAAAACAACGAAATGAAAAGCATTGAGGATATTCATAAAGATATAAAAAAATTAGTTAAAAAATTGAATTAACAATACTTACTTACATATAATAGTAGAGAATATACTTATGAAACATCTTGACATTTTGCCAATAAAATAGTATATTTAAAGTGCATTTGAGAGTAAATGTTTCTCGCTTCCGGGTGGCTAGCGAGTAATAAATAATCCCGGTCGGCAATGTTTCTCGCTTCCGGGTGGCTAGCGAGTAATAAATAATCCCGGTCGAAAATGTATTAAAACTTTACCAAATATGGTGGAGTTTTATTTTTTTATATGTTAAAATAATAGCTATGGAGAAAAGAATGCGAATAAAAACTGGTTACTTATATCATATAAAAGACGAATATTTTAATAAAATAAATGACAAAAACTTAATGCAAAATCATGAAAGAGGAAAAAAACGACCAACTTATTTTACTATTAAGGATGGTAAAATATTATGGTTTATCCCAGTTAGTTCAAAAGTAGAAAAGTATAAAAAAATTGTTAATAATAAAATAAAAAAATATGGTTTTTGCAATACTATTTTAATTGAAAAAATATTTGAAGAAGAATCAGCAATATTAATTCAAAACACATTTCCTACTTTAGAAAAATATATTGATCATGTTCACATTAAGGATGGAAAACCTGCAAGAGTACCAGAAAAATTAGAAAAAATAATATATAAAGATTTTAAAGAAGTAATGGAATTGCATAATAGAGGAATTAAAGTGTTTTTTACCGATGTTGATAAATTAAAGCAACAAATGTTAGAGGAAAAAATGTTAAAAAATAGTAATTGAATAATATATCAAGACATGATAAAATATCATGAAGATGTAAATGTTCTCGCTTCCGGATGGTGCGAGTAATAAATGAGTCCGAAGGAAAATGTATTAAAACTTTACCAAATATGGTAGAGTTTTTTATTATATTTTACAAAAGTGTGATAATACCTCATATTAAAATAATTTCACTAAAAAATTAAAACAAAATTTATGTTCAATTATAACTTATAAGCAAACAAATACCCTATTCAAAAATCTAATTTTAGTTTATAATTAACAAAGAAGCAGGTGATAAAACATGATTTATTTAGACTATAGTGCCACAACTCCCGTATTACCCGAAATATTAAATAGTTTTAATAAAGTATGTACAGAATATATAGGAAATCCTAATAGCATGCATTCATTAGGAATTAAATCAAAAGAACTTTTAAACAGTGCTACCAAACAAATAGCCCAGGTTTTAAACATAAAAACAAATGAAATAATATATACAAGTGGATCAACTGAAAGTAACAATATTGCCCTAATAGGTACCGCATTTGCTAAAAAGAAACAAGGAAATCATATTATAGTTTCTAAATTAGAACATGAAAGTATCTATGGAATATGTAAATTTTTAGAAGAAAATGGTTTTATCATTGATTATGTTAACAATACCAAAGATGGCATAATTGATTTTGATGATTTAAAAAGCCTAGTCACTAAAGATACTATTTTAGTATCAATTTGTGCAGTAAATAGTGAACTCGGAATAAGACAACCACTTAAAATAATTAAACAAATTATTAAGAAAGAAAATCAAAATTGCGTTTTCCATAGTGATATGACTCAAGCACTAGGTAAATGTCCAATCAATTTAAATGATGTCGATTTAGCCAGTTTTTCTAGTCATAAAATTTATGCTCCTAAAGGAGTAGGAATGCTTTATAAGAGTTCAAATGTTAACATCAAACAATTAATGTATGGATCAAATGGTGAATTTAGACCAGGTACTCCAAACTTACCAGGAATAGTAACATTTAGTAAAGCAATTAGACTAGCAACAGAAGATTTAAATAAAAAAGAAGATAAAATTAGAAAATATAATCAAAAAATAGTAGAACATTTAAAAAAATATCCTAAGATTTTAATTAACAACACCAATAATTCAATTCCTAATATGGTAAATATTTCACTTATGGATATTAAACCCGAAACTTTTGTTCATGCTCTTGAAAAACATGAAGTATACGTTTCATCAAATACTGCTTGTGCTAGTGGTAAAATATCTAATGCCGTTTTAGGTATATATAATGATAAAGTTAGAGCCCTAACAACAATTAGAATAAGTTTATCTTATTTAACAACGAATGAAGAAGTAGAAGAATTTTTAAATATATTTGATGAAGTCTATGAAAAATTAGAGGAGTTAAGAAATGTTTAGTTTCAATACTCCTAATTATGAATTTATGACATTTAATCCCAAAAGATTAGAACACGTAAAAGCCAAATGCTTTTTAGTAACTAATCCCGAAGTTAGAGAATATTTAAGCGATACAATCGATAAAAACTTAAATCCTAAAAATAATAATGCATATTTAGTTTCTAGAGATGATAAAGTAGTCGGTTACTTAGGAATATTCGATTTAAAAGATTATTTAGAACTACATTATGCTGTTATTAATTCATATAGAGGATATAAATTTTCTTTAACTGAAACAACCGGTTGCCAAATCTTAAAAGAAGCAAGTGAAAATTTATTCGAAAGGTATAAATCAATTGAATTTATTAAATTAGATATTGAAACAAGCAATATTCGTAGCAAAAAAGCTGCACTTGCAGCCGGGTACTATCTTTATGAATTTGATGATTTAAATTACAAAGAATACAGGAGGTATAGGTAAAATGAAAAAATTAATAATTATAAAATATGGTGAATTAACAACTAAACATGATAACATTAACTATTTTATTAAAACATTAAAAAATAATTTAGATGAATCATTAAAAGACATTAATCATAATATCATATTTGATCGTGGAAGAATGTACATCGAATCTGATAATTTTGATGAAGTATTACGAGTTGCGTCAAAAACCTTTGGAATTCATGAAATAAATATTGGTTATGAATTTGATGATAACAACTTTGATAATTTAAAAAATAATTTAACTAAATTACTTCAGGATAAAGAATTTACTACCTTTAAAGTAGTTACTAAAAGAGCTGATAAATCATATCCATTAGATAGTATGGAAATATCTCGTGAATTAGGTGGAATAGTTCTTAAAACTTTTAAGAATAAAAAAGTTGATGTTAAAAATCCTGAATTAGAAATAAATGTTGAAATAAGATTTAACAAAGCCTATATTTATTTTGAAAAAATAAAAGGTATTGGCGGTTACCCAGTAGGTACTTTAGGAAAAGGAATTTTAATGTTAAGTGGTGGCATTGATTCACCAGTTGCTGGTTATCTTGCTATGAAAAGAGGAATTAGATTAGAATGTGTTTATTTTGATAGTCCCCCTCATACCAGTTTAGATGCTAAAAATAAAGTTATTGATCTAGCTACAACTTTAGCTGAATACTCTAATTATATTAAAGTCCACGTAATTCATTTTACTGAGATTCAAGAAGCAATATATAAAAATTGTCCTAAAGAATATATGATAACTATAATGCGTAGAATGATGTATCGTATTTGTGAGTCACTAGCTTATAGAGTAAACGCCAAATGTATTGTTAATGGAGAATCAGTAGGACAAGTAGCAAGTCAAACCCTAACAAGTATGATGGCTATTAATGAAGTAATCAAAATGCCAGTTATAAGACCAGTCGCTTGTTTTGATAAATTAGATATTATTGATATTAGCAAAAAAATTAACACCTATGACATCAGTATTAGACCATTTGAAGATTGTTGTACTATCTTTGTTCCTGAACATCCTGTAATTAATCCTGATATTACTAAGGTAAGAGAATGTGAAAAATCCTTTGATTATGAAACATTAATTAAAGAAGCCTTAAAGAACGAAGAAATAATTAAATTACCAATTATAAATAATGAATTTACTGATATTTTATAAATCATTATCCATAATAATAATGGGTGATAATCTTGAAAGGCTATTCATTAGATGAAAAAGATAAAATAGGTAATGTATATAATAATGAATATGGATTAAATTTAAAAGATCCTAAAATTAAACTTAATTCTTACTTTAAGTTAAAATAAAGATAGTCAAAAACTATCTTTTTATGTATAATATTTTTTGAGGAGATGTAATAATGAAAATATTAAGTGTAAACGCTGGTTCATCATCTTTAAAATTTACTTTATTTGATATGCCAGAGGAAAAAGAATTAATTAGTGGAGTATTTGAAAGAATTGGAATTGATTCATCTTTCTATACTATTAAATTAAATGGAGAAAAAATTAAAAAGGAAGTAGAATTAAAAGATCACAAAGCTGCTTTTGAATTATTAGTTAAAGAATTAATCGATAATAAAATTGTTGAATCTTTAGAAGAAATAGCAGGAATTGGTCATAGAATAGTTCAAGGTGGATCATACTTTGATAAAACTGTTTTAGCAACTGAAGATAATATTTCTATCGTTGAGAAGTTATCTAGTTTAGCGCCACTTCATAATCCAGCTGCTGTTGTTGGAATTCGTGCTGCTCAAAGTGTATTCCCAAATGCTACACAAACACTAGTCTTTGATACTGCGTTCCATCAAACTATGGAAGAAGAAGTGTATTTATATCCAGTTCCATATGAATGGTATACTAAATATGCTGTAAGAAGATATGGTGCTCATGGAACAAGTCATAAATATGTAAGTATGCGTGCTAATGAAATCTTAGGAAATCCAAACGCTAGATTAATAACTTGTCATATTGGAAATGGTGCATCAATTAGTGCTGTTAAGGCAGGTAAATGTGTTGAAACATCAATGGGATTAACTCCTAATGCGGGACTTATGATGGGAACAAGATGTGGAGATATCGATGCAACTATTTTACCATATATCATGGAAGAAACAGGTTATACTCCTAAAGAAATGGATACTGCTTTAAATAAACAATCAGGTTTACTTGGAATAAGTGGAGTATCATCAGATTCAAGAGATATCGAAGATGGTATTAAAGCTGGAGATGAAAGATGTATTCTTGCTCAAAAAATGTATGTAAAAAGAATTGTAGATTTTATTGCTAAATACTATGTTGAGTTAGGTGGATGTGATGCAATTATCTTTACTGCTGGAGTAGGCGAAAATTCAATTTCTACACGTATGGAAGTTATGGAAAAATTAGCATGTTTAGGTGTTAAACCAGATGCCGAAAGAAATAACGTAAGAGGAAAAGAAACTCTAATAAGTGCTGATAATAGTAAAATTCCAGTTTATATTATTCCAACTAATGAAGAATTAATGATTGCTACTGATACTTATAATTTAGCAAAATAGTAAGGAGTTATTTGTTGGAAAATAAAATATATAAATTAATTTCTAAATATGACAATATCGTAATTGCTCGTCATGTTGGACCAGATCCCGATGCTGTTGCATCCCAAATTGCTTTAAGAGATTCAATTAAATTAACGTTTCCTAAAAAGAACGTATATGCAGTTGGAGCATCTGTTTCCCGTTTTAAAAGTTATGGACATTTAGATAAAATTGATGCAAGTACATTAGAAAATCCTTTATTAATTGTGCTTGATGTACCAAATATTTATCGTATTGATGGAGTAGATTTTAATATTTTTAAAGAAGTAATTAAAATAGATCATCATCCTTATGAAGACAAAATGGGAAAAGTCGAAATAGTAGATACAACCGTCGCTTCAGCTTGCGAAATAGTTGCTAGAATAATATTTAAAACCAAATTAAAAATGGATAAATCAATTGCCAGTAATTTATTTCTAGGAATGGTAGCAGATTCAGATCGTTTCTTATTACCGACCACATCTAAAAGTACTTTTGATACTGCATCCAAATTAGTAAATGATTATAAAATAGATTTAAAAAATCTTTATAATATTTTATATGAAAGACCTATTAATGAATTTAAATTCCAAGCTTATCTTGCACTTAATATGACAATAACTGAAAACGGATTTGCCTATATTAAAATAACAAATGAGATGATTAAAGAATTTAATGTTGATTCCGGAACCGCTTCTAATATGGTTAATAACTTTAATTATATTAAAGAAGTCAAAGCATGGGCGTTTGCTAGTTACGACGAAAGACAAGAACTTTACAAAATTAATATTAGGTCAAGAGGACCTATTATAAATGAGATTGCAAGCAAATATAATGGTGGCGGACATCCACTAGCATCAGGAGCAAGAGTTAAAGATCCCGATGATATTGACAAACTATTTGCAGAATTAGATAATACATGTAAAATGTATAATCAAGAACAATAAAATTTTAATTGTTACCTATAGCCGTCAAGTGTTCAAAATGTAAAGCAAATGTAAATTGACGCGGGGGGGTGATAGTATATAATTTTACTA
>DJSP01000106.1 GCA_002438065.1 Caryophanales bacterium UBA6331
AGGCATTAAAAAGTATAAAATTAACTCAAGTTAATTTTGACCTATATTCAGAAAAATTTATGGGAGGAATTAACAATGTATTTTCATCAAGAAATAGTTTAAATAGTAATTTATTACCAGAAATGCCAGTTGTAATTCATATAGGGCTTGATAAATTGTATGAAAATCCGTATAATGAGAATATAGACAACTGGAGTATGCGATTTTTAAAGACGTTAACATCAAGAAGTATCAGTTATACAAAAAATTAGCAGGAGATTTTGAAGATTTAAAGGAGGTTTCAAGACTAATGAAGGAATATTCAGAAGATACATCAAACTTAATATATTATGATAAAGAAGCAATGGACGAAAGTATAAGGAAAACAGATCTTAAGTTTGCCAAAGAAGAAGGACTTGATGAAGGATTTAGTCTAGGAGAGAAAAAAGGCGAAAAAAATGGGAAGAAAAAAGGTATTCTTATCGGAAAAATGCAAACAGCCAAAAAACTATTAGAAAAAGGAATATCTATTGATATAATATCTGAATCAACTGAATTACCGAAAGAAGAAATATTAAAGTTACAAAATAACTAACAATATTTCTTTTATTTTTGCCAATTATTTCCACTAGATATACGCAAACAATTGTTTTAATATATACTCGTAAGGAGAAATGTCTAATGAATAATAATTTATATTCAAATAGAAATATTATTGCAATTGACTTAAAAAGTTTTTTTGCTTCTTGTGAATGTATCGAAAGAAGTCTTGATCCATTTACTACTCCTCTAGTTGTTTGTGATCCAACCAGAAATGGTGCTATTACTTTAGCAGTTACGCCTTTTTTAAAAAATTTAGGAGTTCAATCTAGAGGAAGAGCCTATGATTTACCTAAAAATATTAAAATATTTAAAGCACCACCTCGCATGAGCTTATATATTCAAAAAAGTCGTGAAGTTTTAAGTATTTATTTGGAATATATTGCTAAAGAAGATATACATGTCTATTCAATTGATGAAGTATTTTTAGATGTTACAGATTATCTTCATATGTACAATATGACTGATTATGAACTGGCCCAAACTATTATAAATGACATAAAGAAAAGAACTGGACTTACTACTACTGCCGGAATTGGTCCAAATATATTACTTGCTAAACTCTCAATGGATATTGAAGCTAAACATGTTCAAAATAATATAGCTAAATGGACTTATGATGATATTAAAACTAAATTATGGTCTATCACTCCTCTATCAAAAATGTGGAGTATTGGTCCACGTATGGAACGTAATTTAAATAAGTTAGGTCTTTATAAGGTAGGAGATATTGCCAAATACGATAAAAATAAATTAAAAGATAAATATGGAATTATTGGCCTTGAACTATGGGAGCATGCTAATGGGATTGATAATGCTAGAATAAGTGATTTTAACAGTTATATTCCTAAAGAAAATTCAATTAGTCATAGTCAAATTTTATTTAAAGATTATAATCAAAACAATATAATTCTTATTATAAGAGAAATGGTAAGTGTTTTAGTTAGAAGGTTAAGAACAGCTCATAAACAAACTTCTTCAATTGGTTTAGGAATCGGTTACTCTAAGGAAACTGGTGGTGGTTTTTATCACGTGACTAAGTTAGATACTAGTACATTTAAAGAAGATGAAATAACTGATATCTGTTTAAATATGTTTGATAAATATTATGAAGAATATATGCCAGTTAGAAAAGTTTCAATTTCTTTTGGCAGATTATCTGATGATGTCGGAATTCAGTTAAATATATTTGAATCATATGAAGAAGAAAAAACAAACAAAAATAGCAATATTGTTATAGATGAACTTAATAATAAATATGGTGCTAATATGATTTTGAAAGCATCTAGTTTGCTTGAAGACTCTACAATTAGAATGCGTAATGGGAAGATAGGTGGTCATCATGCCTAATCGAAATGCGATCAAATGGGCTCCTTTTAATTCAGTTATTAATGGTAATTATATAATGAATACGATAGTTAAAGAAAAATCTAGAATAATTAAACCGACTTTATCAGAAGAGCAAATAAATGAATTTGAAAATCTAATTAAAGAGTCATTAATTAATAAAATACCTTTAGATTTTACTATTTACGATAATGGATATACTAAAAATATAAAAGGAACTGTTACTAAAATAGACAGTTCCTTAAATAAAATATTTTTAAACTATAATAATCATATCTTCTTTTGTGAAATAATGAATATTAAAAAACTAGATTATTTCTTATCATAATCATCTAAAAATGAATGATTTACTCCATCTTTGTGCCAAGAAAGTACGCAATTCATATTAACATTATCCATTGCTTTAAAGATATTAGCATCAACACTTGGATTAATTTTACGTAAATTTTTAATTAATTCTTTCATTTCTTTACGTTTACTTGTTCCATCATTTATTAAGGAACATCCTTCTGTAAAACGACATGCACAATTTATAAAAGTTAATTCGTTATAATTCTTCCAAGCAATAATAGATGCTTCTTTAATTAAATATAATGGTCTGATTAAATCGATTCCATCATAATTATCAGAATGTAATTTAGGCATCATTGTTTTAATTTCGGCTCCATAAAACATAGATAAAAGGGTTGTTTCAATAACATCGTCAAAGTGATGTCCTAGTGCAATTTTATTGCATCCTAACTCTTTAGCATGATTGTATAAATATCCTCTACGCATCCTTGCACATAAATAGCAAGGACTTTTTGAATCCACATTAGCAACTACATCAAAAATATCACTTTCAAACATTTCTAATGGAATATTTAATATTTTAGCGTTATCTAATATAAAATTACGATTATATTCATTATAGCCAGGATCCATAACAACATAATGAGCATTAAATTTAACGTTACCATGTCTTTGTAATTCTTGAATACATTTAGCAAGCAAAAATGAATCTTTTCCTCCACTAATACAAACCATGACATTATCATTTTCTTCAATTAATTTATAATCAGAAACGGCTTTAACAAATTTAGACCATATTTCTTTACGATATGTTGTTATAATACTTCTTTCTATTTCTTTATACTTTTCCATTTTTAACCTCTTTATATACTTTATTAAATATATTTATAAATTTATCTATTTCTTCTCTTGTTGTTAAATGAGACAAACTAATTCTAATTGATGAGCTAGCTCTACCTTTATCCTTGGTTAGTGCATACACTAGTTTTGAAGGTGTCATTATAGGACAACAACTAGTTTTACTTGAAACCATTACACCATTTTGATTTAATTTATCAACAAAAAGAACTGATTTTATTCCTTTAACACTGATATTAATTGTGTAAGGTAAGCTGTTTACGGGACTATTAATAATTACATCCTTATTTTGTTTTAATATGTTAATTAAATAATCATGAAGTTCATTTACATAGTTATATCTTTCATCTAAATTTTTATATACTTTTTCAATTGCAACGGCTGTACTCGCAATTAAATTCGTATTAGGAGTACCACTACGATAAACAGTTGTTGATTTACCGCCTAATATTTGAGGCTTTAACTCAATATTTTTTCTTTTTACTAAAATAGATATTCCCATTAACCCATAAAATTTATGAGGAGCAATAGTTACTAAATCAGCATTTTGAATGTCTATATTAATTTTACCAATTGCTTGAGATGCATCAGTATGAAAAACAATATGATCATAATTTTTTAAAAGTTTTCCAATTTCTTGAATAGGTTGTTTTATTCCCAGTTCAGAGTCGACAGAAGTTACTGAAACTAAAATTGTTGTTGGTCTAATCATACTCTTTAGAAAATCTATGTCAACTACTCCATCCCTATTAACAGGAATTATTTCTATTTCATAACCTTCTTCTTGCAAACGTAAACAAGCACTCATTACTGAATTATGTTCAAGGCTGCTAACTAAAATATGATTTCCAAAATTTTTATATCGATAAGCAGTACCAAATATTGCTAGATTATTGCTTTCAGTAGCACCACTTGTATAAATTAATTCATCAGGATTAATATTTAAAATATCTGCAATTTTTATATTGGCATCATCAATAACCTTTTTAGCCATATTTCCCATATCATGATTAGAGTTTGGATTACCATAATACTTATTTGTAACATCTAGATAGCAATCTAATACGTCTTTATCAACCGGTGTTGCTGAAGCATAATCTAAATATATCATAGTTTCCTCCTTAAATATTTATGGTAGTGTGAATAGTTTTATCCACTACCACTTGTTTTTCTCT
>DJSP01000020.1 GCA_002438065.1 Caryophanales bacterium UBA6331
AAATTTATTCTATTTTACTGTCATTTCTTTAACCTTTTTATTTAATCTTGCTTTTTGTCTAGCACAAGTATTTTTCTTAATTAAACCTTTACTAGCACATTTATCCAAATTAGATACAGCTGTTTTTAAAATGCCATTTGCTTGTTCTTTATCATTACTTTTTACAGCTTTTTCTAATTTTTTAATACTATTTTTTACTTTAGAAGTATATGAAGTATTAGATGCTGTTTGTACTTTATCAGTTTTAACTGATTTTTTTGAGCTCTTAATATTAGGCATACCTAGGCACTCCTTTCCAAAATTCAATATTGATTATACTAAAGTTATTATAAAAAAGCAATTAATTATTGCGAAAAAAATTATTATTTGCTATCATTGATATAGAAAATAGAGAGGTTATTGATAAGCATATGGAAAAATTAATCAAAAAACAAGTTACATTATCCATTTTTTCATTTGTATTAATTAGTTTAGTTGTAATAGGTACGTCATCAGCTCTTCTAAGAGGTATAGCAACGACCGATTCTTATGAGTCTAAGACAGGAGAACTTGCTGTAGAATTTTCTAATGGTGATACAATAAATCTTACAACTGATCCAATTGAAGATGAGACTGCTATTAGTGATATTAATAATATTTATAATTTTAAAGTTATAAATAGTGGTAGTGATGATACTTTAAATGTTCCGTATACTTATAGAGTTTTTTTGACGACAGATTCCGTTTCAGCGATAGATGCTAGATTTGTTAAATATTGTCTTGTTGAAAGCGAAGATGGTGAAGATGTTTCAACTACAGCATTTACAACAAGTAATTGTACTCCAACACAAATAAGTACAACATCTTCATTTAGTAAAATAGAAATAGCAACAAAAGAAAATTTAACTACTACTACAAGTCAAAATAGCAAATCATATCGGTTAAAAGTATGGCTTTCAAATAATTATACTGATGCTAATGGTAATATTATTTTTATTCCAAATAGTGCAATTGGGAAAACAATGGATTTAAAAATATATATTTGTGGTCAAGCAGGAACATCTCTTGAAGATTTAACCTCATGTTAATAAAGAAAGGAAATAAGAATGAATAATAAAGATTTAATTTTTGAAAATAAAGAAGAAAAAGAGGCAACTGAAAAAGTTTTAGCTTTATTTAAAGGTAAAAAAATAAATGAAAATATTGATACTTTGGTTAGTGATATATTAAGATATGCGAAAGAAATTGATGAACTATTAGGTAAAAATGATATTGCTTCATCATATTTAGATAAAGTAAGTAATTTATCTGAAACTGAAGAAATTACTTTAGAAGAAACTATTGATGATGTTAAGCTTAAAGAAGAAGTTGATGATTTAATAAAAAGAATTAATACAAGAATAAAATTAATTAAAGATAGTGATTCAGAATTAAAAAAATTAACAAATAAATATGATATAGATAATGTTAATTTAGATGAAGAATTAAAAAAAGCAAATTTAATCTAAATCAGGAGGAAATTAAGTTATGAATACAGACAGTATAGAATCTGCGTATAAAATGTTAGCCGGAATGGATTTAACCATAGAAGATTCAACAAAATTTATTAGTTATGTTAAAAAAAATGGTAAAGGACTAAACGAAACGACGAATGAAATTAAAGTAGCTAAGGAAAAAAGTGGTAAAAAAATTGATTATTCTGATTTTGAAAAAAAATTAGTTGATAATTTTAAAAAAATTCAAAATGCAATAAATAAAGATGGTTTGTTTCAATATTCACATAAAAAATATATAGATAAATTTGAAAATTTTTTTCAAGAAATTGTTGATAGGTATGTAATAATTTATAAATTAAAAGATGATAAAGATGAAGCTGCTAGAAAAAAGAAAGAAGTTGAACAATTAAAAAGTGAAATGCGTACTATTATTAATAATACTTCTATAATGCCATCAGCTGATATTGAAAAGATGAATGAATTAAATTTTAAGTTAGGAGTTAAAAATATTGAATATAAAAAAGTTCTTGAATTAATTGAAGAGGATGTTCAAATTATTACTAGAAATTCTGTGAAAACAAATTTTATTAATTTATTAGATGATTTAATTGATGATTTAAATAGTTTGAATGAAATATTGTCTAAATTATCATTAAATACTAATACTAGACAAAATGTAGAAGAAATGATTTTAGAACTTCAAAATAATTTAATAAATAAAAAAAATGAATATGAATACGATATTAGTTATTTTAAAGAATTATGTACAAATGCTGGTATTGTTGGTGGCTCATTAGAAAAAGATGATGTTGTTATTTATAATGGAAGTAAACCAATTTATGGTGTAGATTATACTAATTTATTACAAGAAGGAAAGGAATATAAAATTATTAGAACAATTATTAATAATAATGGTAATGAAGAATTTTATATTGAAGGATTTGATAGACCATTTTCAGTAACTTTATTTGATACTAAAATGGAATGGATGAAAAAACAAAAAACAAGAATTGATGATTTAAAATTTGATGAAAAAAATATTGTAAAACCTGTTACTCCAGAAGTTAAAGAAGAATTTGAATTTGACGCTGAACATGAAGATAAATTAGGTAATCCAGAAGAATATATGCCAAAACTAAAAAATAAAAATGATGAATATCTAGTAACTCAAGTGAGTAATAATCCACAAGGTAAATCAATAAGTAGATTAGAAGCATATGTAAATAGTGTTGTTGGTTTAAGTAATAAAAAAGTTCAATATAATTTTAGAAAAACAATATCAAATCTTTTGACTCAATTTAAAGATAAAATTAGTAATGTTAAATTTGATTTAGATGAAGAATATTTGGCTGATTATGTGTTGGAAAATTCAAATTTATTGCAAGACGAATCAATAGATATAGATCAAAATGAATTTAAGAAAAGCTTTGAACAAATGAAACAAGATGAAAATATTAAAAAAAGATAAAATGAAAAGAGTGGTTGTTAATGAATATTGATACAATTGTAACTTTAGGACAAAATAGACGATATTATTTAGTAGATGAAACAATTCAGAATAATATAAAATATTTTTTAGGAACTAAATTATCAGAAGAAGATTTACCGACTTCTGAATCAGAAATATTTGAAGAATTCGTTGAGGGTGGGAAAACATATTTAACTCCTGTTATAGATGAAGAAAAATTAACTTCATTAGTTGCAATATTTTTAACTAAATTTAAAAATTTGTTAGAAGAAGAATAATTTCTTCTTTTTTAGTATATTTTTTTAATAATTATTTAAAATACTAATAAAGAAGGAGAAAAAATGAAAAAAAGAATAATATTTATATTTAGTTTATTATCAATTTTATTAATTATTACTGGTTGTACAATGAATAATACTCCAAGAGCTAAAGTAGAGACTGTTTTAATGAAATATCAAAAAAATAGTGATTCAATAGTAAGTGAATTAGATGATTATTTAAATACATTAAGTATACCAAGTGATTCACATGATGAATATAAAAAAATTTACTTAAAACAATATTCTGATTTAAAATATGATATTAAAGATGAAATGATTGATGGAGATACAGCAACCGTAACTGCTCAAATAGAAGTTTATGATTACTATAAAATTGAAAATGATGCAACTAAATATATAAATGATAATCCAGACAAATTTTCAACTAATGATATTTATGATAGTGCTAAAGTATTAGAATATAAGTTAGATAAATTTAATAATGCTAAAGATAGAGTTACTTATACTATAAACTTTAAACTTACTAAAGTAGATAATGAATGGATAGTAGATAATTTAAGTAATGAAGATTTAGAAAAAATTCATGGAATATATGCACATTAATACTTATAATAAGTATTAATTTTTTTTTAAATAATTTATTGAATAAAGTGATAATATATTGTAAAATTTTAGTAGAAAGTAGTGTGGAAGATATGAAAAGGAGATTAAAATATATTTCATTGATTATTGTAATTATTCTTTGTTTAGGGTTTATGTTTATTGGATATGAATCTTTAAATAAAAATAGTGTTAGTGTTAGTGATGATGAGGTTATTGCAGCTAGTGCTAATGATAGAATTTATACGTTTATAGTTCCAGATGGTAATGCTGGAAGTTTGACACAAATAAATGAAAATGAAAATTTAAGATTATTAACAGGAAGTGGTAATGCTTTAAAATATTATGGATGTGATAGTGGAATATTTAATGGGAGATATTGCATCGTTAGAATGAAATTTAGTCCAAATAGTGGTTATAAATTTATTGGATGGGCGGTAAATCAAAATTGTAATAATGCTAATGTAAATACAAATGAAATTTATGACACTTCTGCTTTTACTAAGAAAACTACTCCAACAATAGTAAGTGCTTGTACAGAACGTATTAATAATTCTAACAGTACTAACAATTCTATTAGTACAAATAGTACTAATAATACAACAAAAAGCAATTTTAAAATAAGAGCTGGTACGGGAATAAGTGGTTTTACTTTAAATCGTCAAAGTGGAAATATTATATCTCTTGAAAATAAAAATAATAGAATTAGTTTGGCATGTAGTACTAATACCTGCAGTATATCTAATATTGATGTAATAATGGCAACTGGATATGAGTTTGTTGGTTGGTCAAACGTAAATGATTGTAATAATATAATAACAAAAGAAATTAAGAATTTTTATTTTTCACCATCTACTTCATATGACTTTTTGGCATGTGCCAAAAAGAAGACTACAACTAATACACCTGCTATAAGTACGCCATCTACTTCTAACTGTAAAATTAAATTAGATGTTTCAAATGGAGAAAAATATACAATATATGATGGTGGAAAAGTAGCAATGTCAACTTCACAAAATGGTGAGATATGGACTTGTCAAAGCTCACAATGTTATGCAAAAATAACATCTTTTAATGACAATTATAAAGGTTTAGCTGGTGATGGTGATTGTTCTACTGGAGTTAGGACGACCGGAACTGAAGTATGGTGTGTAAATAGTGGGGTTACAGTAAAGGCATGCTATAATAATAGTTCTAGTGGAAATACTAGTGGTGGTGGTAATTCTCAAACTGATAAGCCAGTAGAAGATAATAAAACTGAAACATTAAATAGTGAGTATTATGCTAAAGATAAAGAATTTATGGGTAAAAGTATTAAATGTGGTGATAAACTATATATAACTACTTGTACAACAGGAGATAATGCAGTATGTGATGTAACATCTATAAATGGATCTAAAGTATCAAATACGCAAATATATAAAAGTAATATTACAAATGATGAAACTAAAACAGGTTGTTATCAAAAAATTGAACGTTATATATCTGATGCGACTTACTATTTTACAAATCAAGAATTAAGTGAAAATAAAACAGAAATTAAATGTGGTTCAATTGTTACATTTAAAAAATCAATTGCTAATGCTTGTACAGGTAATGCTTGTGAGGTAGAGTATGATGGTAAAACTGTTTATGTAGATAAATCATATATAACAAGCGATAAACCAACATGTAGTGAGGCTAGTACTTGTGAGACAAGTAGCTATGTTAAAAATGTTAAGGGTGATGTAACTGTTAGAATTTGTGAAAAAGATGATAATGAAAATACAAGAAATAATATAGTTACTTGTGCAGAAGATTATGAATATAGTTATAAAATGACTATTGATAATAGTTCTGAAACTGATTCTAGTAAAAAATACAAGGAGTATGTGTATACTTGTAATTATATTAAAAGACCTGGTGTTAATGCTTCAGCTGGAATTATTAACTCAAAGGGAATAGGAACTATAAATATTAAAGGAATTACTTATGGTGATAATCAAGTTATAGGTTATTATGTATCAAATGGAGAAGAGCCAACTGTAAATTCTACATGGATTAACTTTAATGCAGCAAATAATTTGGCAAGTATTGAAAAGACAGTTGGTACTTATTTTATTTGGACTATAAATAATAAACAGAGAATTAGTTATCCAGTTTTAGCTAAAATATATGATGCTGATTTAAGTACTACACTTGCAAGTTTTAAATTACAAGATGAAAATGGTAATGATATAAGTACTAATATAAGTTCATTAGATAATACAGTAGGATATAATAATAATAAGATTAAAGATTCTAAATATGCATTATTATCTAATGATTTATTAGCTGATTCAATAGGTGGTTTTAATAGATTATCGACATCTTATGAATTATCAGTAACTTCTAGTAAAATAGCAATATATGCTACATTAACAAGTGAGGATGCTTCATATGTATCAGGGTTTGAGCCAAGAACAATAAATTTAGATTATGGTAGAAATGTAGCATTAATTAAAATAGTAAATAAAGATGGAAAAGAAAGATGCTATTCATTCATAATAAATAGAGTAGATGACAGAAATAATTCTAATTTGCTTAAAAATATTAAATTAAGTAAAGGGAATATAGATTTTGATTCGTATACAACAAATTATGATGTAAAAATAAGTAAATTTACAAAGAAAATAAGTGTTAATGCTGAATTAGAAAGTAGTACTTCAAAATTTGTAGAGGGATATGAGCCAAGAGAGGTTGAAATAACCGAGGATACACAGTCAGTAGTACTTAAAGTTATAAGTGAAACTGGAAGTATTAGAAGTTATGTAATAACTTTTATAAAAAGTGGAGAATATATAGAAAATGTAAATAGTACTTATTTAAGTAGTTTAACAGTTCCTGGAACTATGCTTGGATTTGATAAGGAAACATATGATTATACAATAACTGTTCCGTATGAAATAGAAGATATTCCTATATATGCGTTTGCAGAAAATGAGAATGCGGAAGTAAAAGTAGGAAATAATACGGGATTAAAAGTAGGAAATAATTTAATTCAAATTGAAGTTAAAAATGGAAATAAGACTAGAATATATAGTTTACATGTAATAAGAAAAGAAAGTGGTTTAGATGTATCAAATTCTGCTAAATTAGGATCTTTAAATATAAAAAATTATAATATTGAATTTACGCCAGATAAATTAGATTATGAAATAAGAATTAAAAGAGAAAAAACATTATTAATAAGTGCATCGCCTGAATCAGATAGAGCTGATATTTATATGTATGGAAATAATAATTTAACGGGCTTTAGTACTGTTAGAATAAAAGTAATAGCTGAAAATGGTTTAACAAATTTATATTCAATAGATATACAAAAAGAGGCTTATAATAAAAAAATTGAAATAATTGTTTCAATAAGTATATGTTTATTTATTACAGTTTCTGGTATAATATTAATAGTTAAAAGAAAAAATATAACAAATAAAGAGTATATGGAGGGATAAGATATGAAAAAGATGTTCATTTTGGGGGTATTAATGTTGATGCCTTTAGTGGTTAGTGCAAAAGTTACAAGTGATACTAAAGCGATAGGAGCTAGTGCTGGTGAAAAACAAAATGTTGAAGATTCAATTAATCTTAATGACTATGACGAGATGAAAAAAGCAACTAATGGATTTTATATTGAAGGATTAGAAATATCTTGTGTAAATGGAACAAGAAAATTAACTATTAAAAATACAACAATAAGTAATGCATTAGTATGTGCTAATAATAATAAAAATGCATATTATGATGTAATTAGTAATGGAGCAAATAATCTTAAAGATGGAGATAGTTGTAATGTGGATGAAGGTACACTTTATGCAACAAGAATTTATAAATATGATTGTGATTATTTAGCTGGTAGTACTGATGATAATAAAAAACCGTTTAGTACAACAACTACAACAACAAAAGCAACTACAGGTAGTAATAAGGATACAGGAACGACAGAAAATAAAGAAACTGGAGTTGAAGATTATTTTATAGTTCTAGGTACTATAGGAATAGTAGTTACAGTTGTGTTATTTATAATAGATAAGAAAAATGTATTTAAAAAGATTTAAAAAATAATAATTATATGATATTATTATTTTAGGTCTTGGTAGGGTAATACCATTACTGGTATTATCTTTTTTTAGGAGTGTTTTTTATGAAAAAAATATTTATATTTTGTATTTTTTTATTTCCCATATTTGTAAATGCGAATAGTATGAATTTCGGTAGTAGTTTACAGGAATGTTTGTCATTTGATTCTAAAAATGTTACAGCAAGTGGCACTGGAACACATAATTATTGTATTAAAGAAACATGTTCAAATGGAGTTTGGCAATCATCATTTACATTTAATAGAAATACTTTAGTTTGCTCTAATGGTAATACAGACTTTTATTATTATACAATTAGTTCAGGTTGTACAAATTATGTTGGAACTTGCTCAACTAATAATAGTATTAATTATTGTGGAATAGTTGTTGGATATGATTGTAATAAAATTAATAATGGATCAATATATGTTTCAAAAACTACATCAACTACTTCAAAAATATATGTTCCTCCAACAATTAAGCCAACAACTAAAACAACTAAAAGAACAAATACTACTAGAAATACCAAAAAAACAAATACTACTACAACGACAACAACTACAACGACTACAACAGTACCTGTAAAAGATAGTAATTCATATTTAAAAAATTTAACAGTTGAAGGTTATAGTTTTGAATTTATAAAAGAACAATTATCATATGAAATTGTGGTAGATAAAGATATAAAAAAATTAGATATTACATATGAAACAGAATCAGATAAAGCGAGTGTAACAATTTCCAATAATCAAAATATAGATATAAATAAGCCTGTAATTATTAAAGTAACTGCTGAAGATGGGTCAATAAAGGATTATACAATAACTTTAAAATTAAAAAGTCTTTCAAATAACACTAATGCAAATATAACAATAAGTAATTATGATTTTGCATTTGATCAATCACAATATGAATATGATTTAAAAATTAATAAGGAAGATAAAGTATTAGTATTTAATATTGATTTAGAGGATAATAATGCTAAATATGAAATTGAAGGAAATTCTGATTTAGTAAATGGTAGTAAAATTTATGTTAACATAATTGCTGAAGATGGAACAAGTAATCTTTATACATTTAATATAATTAAAGATGCTGAAGTAAAAAAGAAAAGTAATGCACCAATTGTTATATTAATAATTTTATTATTGGGAATAATGGGAGTAGTTGCTTTTAAATTTATTAGAAGAATAATACCTGCTAAGGAGGATGAAAAATATGATTATGAGTAATTTAATTTTTAGATTTATTAAATCTAGTATAATTAATGTTTATGCTGATGAATATGTTGCTCAAAATTTTTGTCAGGATTTTTCTAAAACTTTACAATTGATATCTGTTTTTTTACTAATTATAAGATTATGTGTTCCTATATTTATAATTATAGTAGGTTCGATGGATATATATAAAACTGTAACTAGTGGTAAAACAGATGATTTAAAGAAAAATTTGCTTACTTTAGGAAAAAGACTTGTTATTGGTTTAATTGTTTTCTTTATACCTACTATTGTTAGATTAGTAGTCAATAGTCTGGGTGAAGATAATGCAGATTATCAAATATGTATTAATTGTATTGATAATCCTAGTAAATGTAAATAATTTATTAGTGCAAATAAACTGTCAAATTATATTGATAGTTTATTTTTTTTGATATATAATAAAAATGTAATAAAATAATAAAGGAGGAATTTATATATGAAAGAAGCATCAGGAGAATTAAGTATGACTGCTATTACAGTTGTTGCAATTGCGGCTATTGGAGGTGTTTTTACAGCAATTGTTTGGCCACAAATAAAGGTAAATATTTTAAATCAAACAAACTGTGCTAATAAATTTAATTGTGAATGTTCTGGAAATGAAAGTACTTGTAATTGTAAATATTATGATGCTAATGGCATAATGCAAGATGTTGTTTGCCCAGTTGAAAAAGATACAAGTTCAAACACAAATTCAAACACAAATAATGGATAGTATTATAAGATAGTATGAGGGAATCAATTGGTGGAACTTGGATAGTTGGTATTGTAATTGTATTTATTGTTTTGTTTACTAGTTATTTAGCATTATCAGTAAATTATTCAAAAGCCTTTAAAGTAAAAAATGGGATTATTTCCATAATTGAAGAAAGTGAAGGTCTTACTGATGCTGCTCAAGAAAAAATTAACAAGTATCTTAATAATTCTGGATATTATGTTTATGGTGCTTGCACAAAGGTAGATACTGATTATGGTGAAGAAAGTGAATCAGCAAATGGAACACTTGAAGGAAAATTACCACAGGCTACAACCGGTGCAAATTCAAATAAATATAAGTATTGTGTTTATACTAGAGAAGTTAATGATAATGTTTTATTAAGAAAATATTATCGTGTTACTGTATTCTTTAAATTTGATATTCCAATACTTGATAATGTATTTACGTTTCCTGTAACTGGTGAAACAAAAGCAGTATATTTTGCAAAAGATTAAGGTGATTAGATGAATTTAGTAATTGTAAACAAAAATATAAATGTTATTAATTCATTAAATATTGATGTTATTAAAACACTTCATGGTGAATTTAATGTAGATGATTTAAAAAGTGAATTAGTGAATTTTTATTTTAATAGAGTAATTATAGATATAACTGCAATTAAAAATTTTATCGTAAGTTCAAATTTATTTGATGTATTAAATTACTTTGGCAAAGACAAAGTAATTTTACTTTTGGATAATAATGATTATTGTAACGATAATAAGTTTATATCTGATTTAATTAATAATGGTTTTTATAATTTTACAAAAAATGCACAAGGAATTAGTTATTTAATTAGTAGATCTAATACATATGATGATGTAAAGAAATATCTTAAAAATGATACGTTTGCTAGTGTTTTAACAGAAAATAGTAATCCTAAAAATAATAATATAAATCAAACAGAGCAACATATTAGTAGTGTTACAGATAATATAAATCAAATAGAACAACCAACTAATAGTGCAATAAGTAATAATAAACAAGTTATTATTGGTGTTCAAAATTTGTCTGAAGGTGCAGGAGCAACAACACTTATGTGTCAGATGGTAAAACAGTTATCATTAAATTATAATGTTAAGGGTATTGAAATTAATGGACATGATAGTTTGTATTTTAGAAATCCTAATATATTGTATTATATTGATTATTTAGAAACTAAATTAAATATAGAAAAAAAATTAAAAGATATTCATGTTATAATTATTGATTTAAATTATTTTGAGGATAAAGATCATTTATGTGATGATATAATATATTTATTAGAGCCTGGGATAATTAGATTATCAAAATGTATTAATAATACTTCATATTTTAAAGAAAAAATTGAAGGTAAGAAGATTGTATTAAATAGAAGTGCTTTAAAAGATGATGAAATAAATTATTTTGAAAGGCAAACTGGAATTAATGTTTTTTATAATTTAATAAATTTTGATGAACGTAGGGAAAGGTTACTATCTGTTGATAAATTATTATTAAAACTTGGCTTTGATAAACAAGAAAATAAATAATTTTTGTTAAATTTTAAATAAAAAATTGACGTAATAGAAAAAATAAGTTAAAATTGTTTTAGATGTAAAGGAGAAGGGAGAAGATTTATATGAACATGACTGGTTTTTGTGAAAATGCAAAAGATATTATGCAAATAGTAGGATGGGCTTTATTAATATTTAAATTAATTATTCCAATAATAATTATTTTATTAGGTGCTTTGGATTTAGGAAAGGCTGTTACAGCTAGTAAAGATGATGAAATTAAAAAAAGTGCTAAGTCTTTAGGTATGAGAATAATTGCTGGATTAATTATATATTTAATACCTTCATTAGTTATTTGGATTTTTGGTTTAGTAGCTGGATTCCAAGAAGCACAAACCTCATTAGGATGGCCAACTTGTAAAGAATGTTTATTACATCCAAGCAATTGTCAATAATAGTAAAATTGAATTAAAATAACAACTTTACTGTTGTTTTTTTTTATGGTATAATTTTTTATGAGAAATGATATTGAATGGATTGATATTTATGAAGAAAAATATTATTAATATATTGTTGCTAATATTAATGGGAATGACAATTTTTACAGTTATTCAAGTTGATGCAACAACTACAACTAAGGCTAGTGTGGATACAACAAGTGAAAATATGAATTGTAGTGGTTTAGGTAAATTTAAAGATGATTTACAATATATTTTTAAAGCTTTTAAGATTATTGCACCAATTTTAACACTTGCTCTTTCTTCTTATGAATTTGTAGGTGCAATTACTAGTAAAGCAGCTGAGGGATTACAAAAAGCGGGAAAAAAATTTGGGACTAGATTAATATTAGTAGTTGTTTTATATCTTTTACCTGTTATTTTAAATTTAATATTAAATTTAGTTTATCCAGGTACGGGGACTTGTATCAATTAAATAAGAAGAAGGTGATTATATGTTGTTTGCGATAGCTAAATTTTTAAAGACTACATTTTATGGACTTTGTTTTTTAATAGATGGTATATTTTATTCATTAATTTCCACTTTCTATCAAGTTTTTATTGCTGTAAGTAAAGTTAGTTTATATAATGATTCATCAGATCAGATTGGTGCATTAACTGAAAGAGTTTATACTATTTTAGGAATAGCAATGCTTTTTGTGGTTGCCTATAATATAATACTTCTTATAATTAATCCGGATAAAGCATCTAGCGGAGGGGATAAATCTATTCAAGGAATATTTAAAGGATTTGTTATTTCTGTTGTTATTATAACTGTACTTCCTCCGATTTTTAAATACATGAGTATTTTACAAAATGATATAATAGATTCTCGTGTTATAGAACAAATGATTTTAGGGAGTGATGGACTTGCTTCTTCAGAACCTAAAACAATGGGAAATAATATTTCGACGATGATATATGCTACGTTTTATCATCCTATTACTTCTGATGGAGATGCAGTTTCTTATGAAGAATGTAAAAATGATAGTTCTTTATCAAGTTCGTGTTCTGATTTTGTTGATGCATATGCTGCAGGAGTAGTTGAAAATGTTGGTAGTTTTATAAAGGACTCTAAACTAGAAGATGGACTAACTAGTAATACACCTACAATGGAATTTTTGCCTTTAGTTTCAACTATAGGTGGTGTTGTAGCGTTATTGATGTTTATATCTTATGCTTTTGATGTAGGAATAAGAGTTGCTAAATTAGCGTTTTTACAAATTATTGCTCCGATACCTGTTATGTTAAGAATTACTAAGCCAAGTGGTGGTGTATTTTCAAAGTGGGTAAGCAATATTATTAAGACTTATTTATCATTATTTTTAAGACTTATTACTATATATTTTTCAATGTATATGATTGAACTACTAGTTAGTGGATTTAATAGCAATAATGGTGGATTGTTTGCAGGAATTGGTAATGTATCTACTATAGTTATGTTATTTACAAAATTAGTTCTTATATTTGGTGTGTTGTTATTTGCAAAAGAAGCACCGAAATTATTGGAAGAACTTATTGGATCCTCTGGTCTTGGTGGTGGATTTATGCCAAAAGATATTGCTAAGAAACTTACTGGAGCACCAATTCTTGGTGGTGCAGCGGCAGCTGCTGGAGCTTTAGCCGGTAAAGGTGTAGGTGCTGGAGCTGGTGCAGCTGGAAGTGCATGGTCAGCATTAAGAAATAATGCAAGATTTAAAATTGGCGGAAAAGGTGCTGAAGGACTTACTCATATGAATGTAGGAGCGGCTGCTAAACAAGGTGCTGCAAAAGGTTTTGCTGGTGGTGGTATGAAACAATTTAAAAAACAAGGAGAGAATGTATTTTCAAACACATATGGTCCAGGAAAGAAGCAAGGATTACTTGGCGGTAAATCTTTTGGAACAAAGGTTGATGAAAATTATGGAAAGGCTTATGAAAAGACCGTAAAAAAACATGCTGAAGATGAAGCAAATCAATATATTGATGAGAATATTAAACCAAATGTTCCAAATACATTTGATGATATGAATACACTTAGTAATGATTATGCAAGTGCTAACCGAGATTTTGCGGCAAATTCGGATGCTTATAAACAAGCCGCTGAATTTGTTGATAATGAGGCTAAAGGTGCTGGTATAACATTAACTCCAGAAGAAAGAAAAACTAAGATAAATGAAAGATTAAGTCAAATAGCTGCTACTACAACCAATCAAGATGAAAAACGTGCTATTGAATCATACTTGAAGAGAGATGAAGCAATTAGCTTATATAATAATTCTGTATTAAGTGGAAACCAGACCGCTATTGAAAAAGTTAAAGCAGAAGCTAAAGTTCAAACTAATAAAGCAGTTCAATTAGAAATTGAAAATAAAGGTGGTGTTAACGCAGTTATAACTGACTCAAGTATTAAATCTAACTTAGAAAATAACGCTAAATTGAACGTTTCTAATATGTTAAATTCAGTTAATGGTGATATTTCAAAACTTGATTTAAATGATAAACAAAAGAAAGAAATTAATTCTAGATTGTCTAATTTATCTGCAACAGTAGATGCTCAAATTCAGGCTTCTGGAGGAATTGCAAATGTAAGTTTATCAACTGATGAAATGAATCTTGTTAACACGAAAGTTAATACTGCTTTAAATTCAAAGATAAGTGAAGTTGGTGGTGTTAGCAATGTTACATTAAGTACTGCTAAACAAGCTATTCTCGATTCTAAGCAAACAATATTTGAACAACAAGCATGTAACAAAATACAAAATATGGTTGATCAATCATTCACTGCTGCTGATGAAGAAAAAATCAGACAAGAAGTTTTAAATGGTGATGGTGGTATATTATTTAGTTCTAGTGCGGATGCAGAACAAGCTATAAATGATAGAATAAAACGTGAAAAGCAAAATAAATTTCAAGAATTTACAGAAAAGTTTTTTGATGGTTTTGTAAATGAAGAAAAGTCTAAAGAACATGACAAATTAGCTGTAGAACAAATGAAAGAAGATTATGGCGATAGCATTAAAGAACAAGCAACAAAAGAAGTTTTAAGAGAATCACTTGCAAGTAGTACAGTAAATGATTACTTATTTGAATCTGAGTATAGAAAAGAAGTTGAAAATCATTTATTTAAGGAAAAATATTCAGAAATTGAAAAAAATATGATGGAAAAAGCTACGAAAGATGCTATTAATGAAATTGCTTCACAAGTTGAAGATTACATGGTTGGTTGTGCTGAAGGAACATACTCTAGTGAAAAAGATGGAAAACTTGATAAAGATTATAACGCTAAATTTAAGGCAATAAGAGATTATGCTTCTGCAAATATTAAGACTAAAACTTCTCAAGCTGAAACATTAGAAAGTCTTGAAAAAATAATAGATTATACCAAAAAACATGATGGAAAATTACCTGATTTAAATGAAAATAAAGATGGAAAAAAATAGGAGGATAAAATATGGGGAATAATGAATATATGATACCTGCTAATTCAAAAAATTCTATGTTGATA
>DJSP01000054.1 GCA_002438065.1 Caryophanales bacterium UBA6331
TATTATATGAGGAGGTTAAATAATGAAAAAAGAATTAAAAAAACATAAATCAAATGTAAATATTAGTAAACCATTTAGTAATTTATTAACAAAAGGATTAATTTATGGATTATTAGTAACAATAGCTATAATGATAGGTATGTATTTAGGTCTTAAAAATTTAGATCAAGTTATAGAATTTTTAACAGCACTTAGAGATAGTCTATCAGTTGAAGATTGCACTATAAACATATTCAAAATACTTCTAATTACTTTTCCTATTATTTTCATTATAGTTGATATAGCTACACTAGCGTTTATAGCAGACGTAGGTTATGATTCTAAAAAAACAAAAAATAAATAATTAAGGAGTAAAAAGGATGTTACAACTAAAAAATATTTATAAGAGTTATATTGTAGGTGAAGAAAAACAACAGGTTTTAAAAGATATAAATATAACTTTTAGAAAGAATGAATTTGTATCTATTTTAGGAGCTAGTGGTAGTGGAAAAACAACTCTTTTAAATATTATTGGTGGATTAGATGTTTATGATAGCGGAGATTTAATTATTGATAATTTATCTACAAAAAATTTTACTAAAAAGAATTGGGATAGTTATCGAAATTATAAAATAGGTTTTGTATTTCAAAATTATAATTTAATATCACATTTAAGTGTACTTGGAAATGTAGAACTTGCTTTAACTTTATCAGGAATTAACAAGAAAGAAAGAAAAATTAAAGCAAAAGAAGCCTTAATAAAAGTTGGGTTAAAAGATCATATAAATAAAAAGCCTAATCAATTATCAGGTGGACAAATGCAGAGAGTTGCTATAGCTAGAGCGATAGTTAATAATCCAGATATAATACTAGCAGATGAACCAACTGGAGCATTAGATTCAAATACAAGTGAACAAATTATGGATATTTTAAAAGAAATATCTAAAGAAAAATTAATTATTATGGTTACACATAATAAAGAAATAGCTAATAAATATTCAGATAGAATAATTGAACTTAAGGATGGAGAAATTGTTGGAGATAGTAATAGTTATAAAATAACTAATAATGAAGATGGTTCTAAAATTAAATTTAATAAGACAAACATGCCTTATTTAACAACACTTAGTTTATCATTAAAAAATTTGTTAACTAAAAAAGGAAGAACTTTTTTAACAAGTTTTGCTGGATCTATTGGAATATTAGGAATATGCTTAGTATTAATTTTAAATTCAGGGTTAAAAAATTATATTAGTAAATTTGAAAAAGAGACTCTTGAAACTTTTCCTATAACAATTTCACAAAGCACATTTGATATGGAAAATTATTTTTGTGATTCAATAACTTCAAATAGAAATAAATGCGAAAGTGATATATGTTCTTATGATGATGTTGTATCAAGTTTTACTAAGAAAGATGGATTATATGTAAAAAATGATTTAAAATCTTTTAAAGAATATATTGAAAACAATAATTCACTTAAAGAATATTCTAAAAATGTAGATTATGAGTATGATTATACACTTCCAATATATTATAAATATAAAGATGATTTTGTTAAGATAACTGAGCCTTTAATAGAATTTGTTAATGAAGATGATGGTTCAGCAACTTCTTTTCCTGGTATTAATTTTAATAAAATTAATTTTGAATATTTAAAAGAAAATGATAAATATACATTAGTTGCTGGAAATTATCCTGAAACTGAAAATGATATGGTATTATTAATTCCAAATGATGGAGTAATTAATGATTCAGTACTTTATTATTTATATCTTAAAGATAAGAGTAATGTTTCAAATTTAATTAATAAACATGAAAAAGTAGAATCTACAACATATACATATGATACATTTTTAAAGCTAAAATATAAGTTAATTTATAATACTGATATTTATCAAAAAGTTGATGGAAAATATATAAGTAAACTTAATGATAAAGAATATATGAATAATTTAATTATGAATGGTATTGATTTAAATATTGTTGGTATCCTTAAATATACTAGTGAAGATGACAATAGTGAATATGCAAACTCATATATATATTATAGCGAAGAATTATTTAAAAAATTTGTTCAACATATAAATGATAGTGAAATAGTTAAGGAACAGAATAATAATAAAGAAACAGATGTTTTTACTGGAGAAAAATTTGATAATATTTATACTACTTATGATAGAAATATGCTTTTATTAAATTCATTAGATATAGATAATCCAGAAAGTATTAGTATAGTACCTAAAGATTTTGATTCGAAAAATAAAATTAAAGAATATATTGATAATTATAATAAAGAACAATTAGATAAAGGTAATAAAAATAAAAAAATAGTTTATAATGATGAAAATAAAATAATTCTTACTGAACTTTCATCAATTGTAAGTGGAGTAAGTGCTGTTTTAATTGGTGTAGTTAGTGTAAGTTTAATTGTTTCAAGTATAATGATTGCAATTATTACTTATATTAGTGTACTTGAAAGAACTAAAGAAATTGGAATTTTAAGGGCACTTGGTGCTAGTCAAAAAGATATTTCAAGAGTATTTAAATCTGAAACAATTATTGAAGGACTTATTGCTGGAGTGTTAGGTGTAGGTATATCAGTATTATTATCTATACCAATTAATATTATTTTAAAAACATTAGTTAAAGTCGATATTAATTTCAGTTTACCTTTAATGCAAGGTGTTATAATGATTTTACTTAGTGTTTTATTAAATGTTATTGCAGGACTTATTCCATCTAGGATGGCAAGTAAGAAGAATCCAGTAGAAGCATTAAGAAGTGAATAAAAGTAGCAAAATGAATGCTACTTTTTTAAAATGTTAATAATAGAATCAATTACAATATTTTCCATATTTTCATAATTAAAGTTAGGATGTTTATGATAAGCTTCTTCATGAGCTAGGTTATCAATGATATTTACAATTAAATGAGTTCTTTCTTTTAAATCATTTTGATTATAACCATTATTTTTAAATAAATTATAAAGTTTGTTAGAAAATGCAAGTTCGGATTCTTTAAATATTTTTTCAACATCTTCATCTAAATGTTCCATAGAAGATAATTCTTGATGAGCTTTTTTAGATGAATTATGTTGTTTTTTATTTATTTCAATTATTTTTTTAAAGAATGAGTGTAAGTCATTAGGTAATTTTTCATTTTCATTTATTAAAGAAAAGATGGGAAACATAATATCATTTGAATAGATTTTAACTCCTTCAATAAATATTTCTTTTTTATCATTAAAATATTGATAAATAATACCAGTTGATACTCCTGCATATTTAGCAATATCTTTAGTGTTAACATTAAAGTAGCCTTCATTACACATTAATTCAAAACCTTTTTTAATTATACGATTTCTTTTTTCAATACTTCTAGTTTGAGTAGGTATTCTAATTTCAGACATAATATTTCACCTGTTTCTAAAAGCATTATAGCACTAAATAACAAAAAATTAAAGATATATGAAAAAAAGTTCACATTTATTATTGACATGAACATAGAATAGAAATATAATTTTAATGTGAAACAAAGTTCATATTATATTTAAGGAGGAATTATGGATAATTTAATAGTGTTTAATAATGTTTCTAAAGAGTATACAGTAGGTGATACTAAGTTTTATGCTTTAAAAGATGTTAATTTAGAAATTAAAAGAGGAGAGTTTGTTGTTATTTTAGGACCATCTGGAGCTGGTAAAAGTACTATGCTTAATCTAATGGGTGGTATGGATAAAGTAACAAGTGGAACTATTACAATTGATAATGAGGTTATTTCAGATTATAGTGATAGCAAGTTAACTAAATATAGAGCTGAAAAAGTAGGATTTATTTTTCAATTTTATAATATTTTACCAACTTTAACGGTATTTGAAAATGTTGAATTAGTTAAAGAAATAGTTAAGAAGCCCAAATCTGCTAGAACTGTTTTAAAGGATGTTGGACTTGAAAAACAAATGAATAAATTTCCTAATCAATTATCAGGTGGAGAACAACAAAGAGTATCTATTGCTAGAGCAATTGCAAAAGATCCTAGTTTAATTCTTGCTGATGAACCAACTGGAGCTCTTGATTCCAAGACTGGAGCAGTAGTACTTTCACTTTTAAAGAAACAATGTGATGCAAATAATGGCGAAAATACAGTAGTAATTGTTACTCATAATTCATTAATTGCCGAAATGGCTGATCGAGTTATTAGACTTAAAAATGGTAAAGTAGAATCCAATGAAATTAATAAACATCCTAAAAATGTAGAAGAAATTGAGTGGTAATTATGAAAAAGAAAATGATTCGTGATATTTTAAAAAATAAGTCACAATTTATTACGATATTCTTAATGGTTGCCATTGGGGTAATGGTTTATTCAGGAATTGAAGCATATATGGATGGTATGCGTGATACAGCAAATAAGTTTTATGAAGATTATAATTTACAAGATATAAATGTTTTAGGTAAAGGTTTTACGGAAAAAGATTTAGATAACATAAAAAGTACTCAAAATGTTAATGATGCTGAAAGAAAATTAGAACTTGTTATGACTGATAATGAAGATGAGAATAAAAGTTATTTAGTATCTGTTATTAAATCTAATAACATAAGTAAGTTTTATGTTAAAGAAGGAATCAGATTTGATAAAGATAAAAAGGGTATTTGGTTAGATTATTTCTTTGCAAAAGAAAATGAGATTAAAATTGGGGATAAAATATCTTTTAAATATGATGGATATGTTTTTAATGAAGAAGTTTTAGGTATTATATATGTTCCAGATCATATTTATGATGTTAAGGATGCATCTCAGTTAATGCCTAATCACAAAACTTATGGAATAATTTATATGTCAGTTAATGAATTAGAGGGATTTATTAAAGATCAAGTTAAATCTAATTTAGAAGATGAAATGGGAATAACTGTAAATGATAAAATGTTTAATAAATTAATGCCTAACTTTAATTATTTAGAATATGTTCCATTTAATTATGTAATGGTTGATGTTAATGATAAAGATAATAGGGGAACAGTTAAGGATACAATTGAAAAGAATATTGATAATGCGATAGCAACTGTGGATATTGAAAATACAGCTAGTTATAGTATGTATCAAGGAGAAATAGATGAAGGTGCTGCTTACGTTGGTATTTTCTCTGGATTATTCTTATTTATTGCGCTTCTTTCTGTTATTACTACTATGACTAGAGTAGTTAAAAATCAAAAATTACAAATAGGAGTATTAAAAGCATTAGGTTTTTCTAACTTAAAAATTATCATGCATTATGTAGGCTATGGTTTTTGGACATCTTTATTAGGTACAATTTTTGGACTTTTCTTAGGTAGATATTTCTTAGGTAGTGTATTTCTAGGAATTGAAATGAGTTTCTTTGAAGTTCCTAATTCAGTAATCTATTTAAATAAAATGACATATGTTGTAAGTGCTTTAATTATTATAGTAGTTTCAATTATTACTTTCTTAACTTGTTATAAAGAATTAATGAAAAGACCAGCTGAAGCTCTTAGAATGGAGATTCCTAAAGTTAAGAATGGAAGTTTAAATTTAACAACTAAGGGAATTTTTAAAAATTTATCTTTTGCTAGTAAATGGAATATCAGAGATATTTTAAGAAATAAGTTTAGAACTGTAACTGGTATTATTGGAATTGTTGGATGTTCAACTTTAATTATTTGTGCTTTAGGTATGCTTAACAGTATGAATTACTTTATTAAGTTACAATTTGATGAGTTATATAATTTTGATTATAAGTTAACTTTAAAAGAAGATATTAGTAATGAGGCAGTAAATAAACTTATTAAAGATTATGGAGATAACTCAAGTGAAACTTTAATGATTGAAATTAAAAATGGCGATAATAAGGATGCTAATACATTATTTATAGATAATGCGAATAATTATGTTAGATTTATAGATGATAAATATAATTTTATTAAACTTGATAATGATGATGGTGTATATGTTACATATAAATTTAAAGATAAATATGGATTAAATATTGGTGATAAAGTCTCTTGGCATATTTATGGAGATAAAAATTATTATGAATCTAAAATAGTTGGTTTTTATAGGGATCCTCAAGTTCAAGGAATGAGTGCTAGTAAGAAGTATTTAGAACGAATAGGCATTGATTATAAACCAGATTCTATTTATACAAATGATGATTTAAGTAATGTTAAAACTATTTCTAATGTTGATATTATTCAAAATATTGATGAACTTAAAGAAACTATTGGTAATATGCTTTCAATGATGAAGAAAATGATTGTTATTATAATCGTGTTTGCAGTTATTTTAGGAGTAATAATTATTTATAATATGAGTATTTTATCTTTTAGTGAGAAGGAATATCAATTTGCAACTTTAAAAGTTCTAGGTTTTAACGATAAAAAGATTAAGAAAATATTCTGTAAACAAAATAGTATTATATGTATTATATCAATTATTATTGGTTTACCAGCAGGTTATAATTTAACTAGTTATTTATTTAAAGCATGTTTAGATGAAAATTATGATTTTGGAGTTCATATTGAATGGTGGACTTATGTTATTGCTATTATCGGTACATATTTAGTTTCTTATTTAGTATCTAAATTCTTAGCAAGAAGAGTTAATTCAATTGATATGGTAAGTAGTTTAAAATCTAATGAATAAAAGTCTTGAAGTGATTTTCAAGATTTTTTTATTATAGATGTTTTATTTAAAAAAATATGCTATACTTGTGTTGTAATTAAATAATACTAGAAATTATGGAAAGGATATTAAATGAAAAAATTAATAATTTTAACTTTATGTTTTATTCAAACATTAGTTACGTTTGGTTGTGGTAATAAGAGTGTACAAAAACCAACAAATTTACAGGATACTTATAATGCGGTTGGCAATTATTTTGGAGATAGTAGTGTAGATAGATCTAATTTAGGTGCTTTTTATTTAGACGAAGAAAATAATATTATTGTAGTCATCTTAGTTGATAATAGTGCATCAAAACAAGAAGAATTTTTAGAAAAAGCTAATATTGATTCTAAATACATTAAGTTTGAACAAGGTGGACCTTATAATACCAATAGTTTAGATATTGATTTAAAAGTATCTTCCGAAAATAATGATAAGAATATTAAATTTAAAGAATATTTAAAATTAGATAATGAAACTATCTATTTATCAGAAAACGTTAGTGAATTATTTATTGTTGAAAATAAAAATCAAACATCTTTAAGAAAATATATAATTAATAGTACTGAGTCAATGGATAAGTCAATTGAAAATATTACAAACCTATTAAATAAGCAATCTATTTTAAAAGATGGTGGTACAATTATATTTAAAAATAACGATAAAAATATTACACTGATTAAATGTAATACGATAGATGGTAATAAAGATATTTATATTGGAGATTATAATTTAAATTTTAAAAGTAGTATGTGTAAGTAGTGTTTAAATTGCGGACATTTACTATGAAATTTATGCTTGATGAAAATAAATTAAAATGTGTAAATAATGTTATTAACTTAAAGGTTGTTATTATAACTTTAATAGTAAAAATAATTTTATATTTATACGTTGTATATAAGACTGACTACTAATTTTAATTTTGATTGTCAGTATTTTAATTTATTTCTTTATGTTATGATTTCTATAAAACAATGAGATAAATTTTCAACTGTTAAGATTTTCTTAATAGTTCAAAAAGATGATAGTGTAATGTATGTTAAATAAGGAATTATTTGAAATTGAAAAATAATAGGATGTTTAACTATGTCTGAAAAAGAATTGGATTCAAATGTTAATAATTATATAGAAGAAAAATACCCTCTAAATTATGTAAAACAAATGCAATGGGATGCTGCTGTTGGTCTTCAAAAAGTCGATAGTTTAAAACCTTCAAAGTATTTAATGAAATTAGTAGAAGAAAATGTAAATGGCAAAAAAACTATTTATGAAGTTGAACACGAATTAAAAGAATATTATATTGAAAAAGAAAAATTAAATGATATAAATCGTAACGAATTAGAGTGTGATTTAGTATCAACAAGAATAGTTCAATTATTAGAAGCTGAAAGGTTTGAATTATCAGTGGATTTTCTAAAATATATTCATGGATATTTGTTTAAAGATATATATGATTTTGCTGGACAATTTAGAAAAATAGATTTTTCAAAACATGAATTAATACTTAATAATGATTCTGCTTTATATGGCGATTGTAAAACTTTAAAAGAATCACTATATTATGATATATCTTTGGAAAAAGTTAAGAATTATAAAGAGATGAATATTGTGGAAGTTATCAACAATATCACATACTTTTCCTCAAGAATATGGCAAACTCATCCATTTAGAGATGGAAATACTAGAACAATAGCTATATTTATCATAAAATATTTGATTAGTTTAGGATATCAAGTTGATAATACTTTATTTAAAGATAAATCAGTTTATTTTAGAAATGCATTAGTAAGAAGTAATTATTTTAATAATGAAAAAAATGTAAGGGAAGATAATAGTTACTTAATAAAGTTTTATGAAAATCTATTATTAGGTAAAAATAATAATTTACAATCAAAAGATTTAATAGTGAAAGAGTTGTTTAATTAATCATAATAGAAAAAGGGCTGATAAGAAATTTCTTGTCAGTCCTTATATTTTAAGTTCTTCTTTTAATGATGCTAATTATTTAATAAATAATAAATGACATAATCATTATTAAAATTATACCATACAATACTAATCTTAATTAAATATTTGAGTTTCATAAAGAATTAGATAACCAATTCCAGCTTTGCT
>DJSP01000053.1 GCA_002438065.1 Caryophanales bacterium UBA6331
AGCTCTTGATTGGAAAGAACCAGTTCATCTAGATGAATTAGATAATATTTCCAACATGCCAAATAAATGGATTGAATTATTAAGACTTGGTAATAAATATTTTTCTTTATATTGTTAAGCAAAAATTTAAAAATTATTATTTAACATTGTTTTTGTTATGTCTTAATTTATTAATTCTATTTTCAAAGAACAAATTTTCTATCTTTTTTTGATAGATTTATATCCAGACTTATCGTCTTGATATCTTTTTACATAATGTGGTTAGTTTTCCATAAAACTTTTCACACTATCGTAATAATTCTAAATAAACAACATTTTCAAGAAGATGACCTTCATTTATATTTCTAAAACCAAGAATTATATTTCTTAAGCCGGTGTCTGAAACATAATATTTTCCTAATGTTTTCAATAACGCTTTACTTTTAACGTCAGTTCTATCTGCTTTATAAATTATATATGACTTCTCAAGCATATTTAAATAATTATCTATTGTTTGATGATTTGCTTTTTGAACTATTTTATTACTATTTAAATAATCGCTTATTTTATTTGAAGATATAGGACTACCGACATTGCTAAATAAATATTTAATTATATTTTCAAGTAACGTAACGTCTTTAATATTATTTCTATCGATTATATCCTTTTTAACTATAGTGTTATAAATATCATTTAAATACGATAAAATTAATTCATCATTATTTTTAATTAAAGTAATAGCTGGAAGACCACCATATTTTAAATATTCATTAAATTTATCTTCCAAATTACTTTCATCATATTTATTAAACATTAAAAATTCCTTAAAAGATAAAGGATACATTTTTATTTCTATATATCTTCCTGATAGAAGTGTGGAAAATTCGCTAGATAATAAATAAGCATTTGATCCAATAATATAAATATCTATATCAAAATCCACTTTAAATGCATTAATTGCTTTTTCCCATGATTCGACATTTTGAACTTCATCTAATAATAAGTATATTTTATTATTTTTAATTTTTTCTTTTACGTATTGATATAAATCTTTATAATTTTTAATATTATCATATAATCCTGATTCAAAGTTTATATGAATTATATTTTCTTGTTTTACACCATTTTTAAGTAAATAATCTTTAAACATTAATAGTAGTGTTGATTTACCAGAACGTCTTATGCCAGTTATAACTTTTATAAATTCTGTATCTTTAGAATCTATCATTTTTTTAAATATTTTTCTCTAATTATCATATTGTTCATCTCCAAAGTAATAATCCACAAAATAATCTATCAGTAAAGTTTTGCAAGTGTATTTGCAAAACTTTTATTTTTTTGAAGTTTTGCAAACGAGACTAAAGATATTAAGCAACTTATCTACGTTTTATTTATTACCAACATTTAAAATTATCCCAACACTTACCATACTAACAAGTAAAGAAGATCCACCATAACTAATAAATGGTAGTGTAACTCCAGTTACTGGTACAAGTCCAATGACAACACAGATATTTAAAATTGTTTGAAGCATTATGCCAATTATCAAACCAAATGATAAATATTTAGCAAATAAATTATTACTATTAAAACTTATCCTTAATGAACTACTAAATAATACTAAAAATAAGATTGATAAAATAATTATCCCCAGTATCCCAAGTTCTTCTGAAATAATAGCAAAAATAAAATCAGTTTGTGGTTCTGGTAAATAAAAATGCTTTTGAATTGAATTACCTAGTCCTCTTCCAAATAAACCGGATGGACTTATTGCATATAAACTTTGAATTATTTGAAAACCACTACCTAGTGGATCAACCCAAGGATTTATAAAAGAAACTATTCTAGCCATACGGTATGGTGCCATAATAATTAATCCCACTATTCCAACAATTCCTAGTACTATCAAATAACCAAAAAAAGATAATTTAATATTTGATGCAAATAACATAACAAATAAAGTTGCTACTATAACCATTCCTGTACCAAAATCTGGTTCTAACATGATAAGACCAAAAAACAAAAATATTATTAGTAATATAGGAAATACTCCTTTAGTTATTGATTTAACTTCTTTTTCATTATTTGCTAAATATTTTGATACAAATATAATTAAGGATATTTTAGCAATTTCTGATGGTTGAAATCCAAAAGAACCAATTCCAAACCAGCTTCTTGATCCATTTCTAACTTGTCCAATTCCCGGTATTAAAACCAATATTAATAAAATTAAAGACAATAAAAGTATTTTATTACTATACTTTAAATATAATTTATAATCTATTTTAGATACTACAAACATTGCAATTAAACCAATAATAAAAAATAACCCTTGATGTTTTAAATAATATAATGAATCATTAAATTTATATAAAGCCCATATATTTGATGAAGAATAAACCATAAGAAGACCAAATAAACAAATTAACAAACAAGATATAACTATAAGATATTTATATTTAATTGCTATCACCCTATAATAATTATATTTTTAACCAAAGAAAAAAACACATTAAGTTTGTGTTTTAATTTTTATTTAACTTAAATCTATTTCAGATTCTATTATAGTTATATTTTTTCAAATGATTTTTTTATTTTAAAATATTCTAAAAATGAGAATAAAATACCAAGAACTATCACTATAAAAAGCATATAATAACTACCCCATGAAACATATTTTACAACACTTATAGAAGGATCACTTGGATTATATTTAACTTTTGTTTCTTTAGAAAAATTATCCCTCATTGTCTTGTATTTTATCTTTCCTGTATAAGTTACATCATTTACAGTGTAAGTATATTCTGCGGAACAAACTTCAGATTCGTTTTCATTCACAAAGCAATCTGTAAATCCTGAAAGATATCCTGTAGTTGTTAAATAATCTTTTGGAGCTTTATTTATATGATAATTGTTAAGAGCTATAATAATTATAATAATTAATGCCACCGAAAAAAACGAAAGAAAAGAGATAATAGGAATAACTATTTTTATAATGTTTAATATTTTTTTAATTTTGTCTTTATTTTCTAATAAATCAGATTTTGGTTTCTTAGAAATATCATTAGAACTATCATCAAAATGATTTATACTTTTATCTATAATAATGTAATCAGAAACATTATTAATTACGTGTCCACAATAATTACATTTTATATATGTACTAGAATTTTCTTTTTCACAATTAGGACAAACAACATTATTCATCTAATGTACCTCCTTTATTTATAAGTTTTACCAAGAACTTCCGCCGCCACCGCCGGAGCCTCCGCCAGATGAACCACCACCACTAGATCCGCCACCAGATGAGCCACCAGAATTACTTGAATCATAAGGTTTTGACGTCATCGAATCTTCAGCAATGTGCATAATAGAATTTATAAATGAGCCAGAAGTAATTAAATCAAAATTATCGGTCGAATCATACCACTGTGGAGCTTTCAATATAATTCCTTCAAAATTTTTAATCCATTTATTAGAAACGCCTAAAACATAAGCATATGGTAATATATCATAAAAATATGATGGATTTTCATTGACTAATGAATTTAATTTATCTTTTTCAGCAGTTTCTAAAAAATGTTTAAATCCATTTATCTTACCAAGAACTTCTAAGCCATAGGTTGTTCTTTTAGGCATAAATTTAAAACAGATAAACATACCTAAAATACATATTAATCCCCAAAAATATTCTATTAAAAAAATTTGATTTTGCTTTAATAAACTAAAAACATCGTTATACCATATAATTCCACCAAACAAAATTCCAAAAACGATACCAAATAATTTTGTTAAAATTTTAGAACGTTTTGCTACACCATTTACATAAATTGTTTGTGTTGGTCCAAAAAACATTTTTACCATAAATATAAAACCGACTAATGGAAATACTAAATCAAAAAATAATGAATTAGATATATCACTTAACAAATATATATTGATTATTAAATAACTTATAATCATCATAAATATTATATACTTACGTTTACCTAAAGAATTTTTTTCAAATATAGTATTTTTATTTTCTTTATTATTCATTTTACTTTTTATTTTATCAACTGTTTTATAAAAAGAATTATATAAATCAAAAGATAAAACTTCATTATCTTTTAAGTTGTGAAAATTAAAATTGTCTTTACATGAAAATAAACCTTGTAAAAATAAATATTCATTAATATTATTTCCATCATAATCTTTTTGATAAGTTATTTTAATTTCTTTTTGTTTAGAAAATAATGAATCTACTTCTTCTTCACTAATTTTAATATATCCTTTACATGCTAAATATATAAGTAATGAAATAACATCTTCATCAGTAATATATCCTTTATATAAATAAGCTATTTCTAAACTATTTAAATTTTCAGGTGGGTAAAATTCTACAGTTTCAACAATTTTATTATCTTTTCCAGAAAAATACCATATCATTATTGAAATAATTAAATATATCAAAGGCACTATGAATAAAATTAAATCATCTATTTGAATTTCATACTTCTCATTAACAAAATATCCTTCTGGTAATTCACATCTTACAGTTATGCCACTATTTATATCAAGAATTTCACTATAATTTCCAATAATTTTATTGCCATCTAATTGATAATTTATTTTATCATTTTCAGTTGAGCCATATGTTCCAGAAGAAAATCCTAATTTACTTGAATCAAAATCTTTAGGCATTGTAATTGAAAAAGTTACATTTCCAATTACAGTGTCCCAATTAGTTCCAATAATATTAAAATATAATTCATCATTATCATTAGATACATCTTTTCCTAAATTATACGTATATTTAATTGTATAATTTTGACTGCCAATTTTTGTTTTTTCTTTTGAGCCTATATATATACAATGATTTATTTTCTTTTTTCTGAGTATAATTATCATTTATTTCAATATTAGATATTTGTCCAAATACTTGTGAATTAGTACCATTTAACCTAAATATTTCATTTTTATATGGGATAATTCTAACAATACCATGTTTTTCTTTATTAAAGAATACTGATATATTTTCGGTTATATCAAGAGTATTATTTTCATTAACAATAATGTCTACATTATATTTATCAATTACGTAATCCAAAGAAGAATATTCTTTATTTTGACTTGGAGTTAAATTATCCATATTATCATTAGTATAATTTACTTCTAACATATAATATTTTATATCATTTGCAGTATATCCATCATATAAATCATTTGAGTTAGAAGTAATTGTATATAAATTATTATTAGCATTTATTATAAGATTTTTATTAATAATTCCAATTATATTACCATTATTATTATAATAATATATTTTTATTGCAAAATTTTTTTCTTCATTTGAATCAATAGTACTAATTAGACTAAAGGTATTATTTGCATATTCTTGATAATAAATATCATTAAATGAAACATCTCCTACTTTAAACGTTTGTCTTTCATTAACACTAATTAAACTTGTCTTATATGTTTCTGCAAAAGTATGAATAGGTATAAATATTAATATTGCAAAAATTAATATAATTATTTTTAAATTTTTACTATTCATAATTTTATACCTTTTTATTGTTCAATTTTTATAATATTAAATTCATAATCAAATGTACCTTTTTTAACTTCAAAAGTAACTTTATAATCATTTCCTACAATTAAGTTATTCGGATTAGAAGGATTCTTTTGATCCATTTCATATTCATTATTTAATTTATTTTTAAAAGTATACGTAATATATGAATATGTCTCTCCTTGACTATAACCAGCACCTAAATTTCCAATTCTAACTAATGTTAAAGATTCTGTATGTGTTCCTTCAGAATATAATCCTAATTTTTCTCTAAGTTCATTTTCAGTTATTGTATTATCAATTTCCTCATTATTTGATTTAGAATAAATCTTAAAATCTACTATAAATTTATTTTCTCCACTTTGAGAATAATAAATATTAACATTTATATAATCTTTATAATCATTTAATACACGTAATAAATCATCATTATTTGTCTTTAAATTATAGTCAACATCTTCATTATTTTCATCAACAGAAATTGTACATTTATCACCAATACAAGAATATCCGGTAATATTTACATTTTCTACTAATGTACTATTAGTTGTATCTATAGTTACATTCCAATCTTTTAAATTAGGAAATTTAATAAATTGTCCAAACATTGTGCCTATACTAAATATAGTTATTATGATACCAATTATGATAAACATAACTATCTCTGTTATTATTCCTAAAAATAGGTAGCCAATGCTAGTACCACCTTTGTTAGCACAAATACTTTTTAATTCATCAATATTTTTTGATGGATTTTTACTTTTAATTTTATTTATTTTTTGATTAGCAAATTTTACATATATATTATTTACAAATATACCTACTATTACACCTAATAATATAGAGATAACAAAATTAAGTACTGAGTTCTTAATAACATTAGAAATAACACTAGAAATAATTAAATTAATTAAAAATACAATAATTGCATAACTAAACATCTTTCGGTAAAACATATATAAAACACCAAAAAACGCCCCAGCAAAATTAAATTTCTTAGTAGTTATTTTTTCAAAATTTTTACCAATATAAGCTTTAAGTAATTCTTTACTTTCTTCCTCATTAGAAGTTCCAAAATTTATATTATTTGAAACAGGTTGTTCATTAGAAATATTATTTTGTAAATTATTAGTTGGATTATGAATTTCTACATTATTTTGTACCTCAAAATTACTAGTTGTATTTTGCAAATTTTCATTTTCTACTGGAACTTGAATTATTGATTGTTCTTGGATATTTTGAGAATCTCCTTGCATATTATTTGTTTCTGTACTATTTACGTTATTATTAATATTTTGATTATTATCCTGACTCATTGAATTTGAAACATCTGTACTATTAAAATCAGATAATACTTCTATTTCTTCTTTATTGTTATCTATACCAAACGCAATATCTAAACCTGATAAAGTTTCTAAATTATTTTTATTATTTTCTTCCATTTTATTTTAACTCCACACTTTCTACTATAAAAAGTATAACATATAACCTTCTTAATTGCACAAAAAAATATCTGTTTCCAGACATTTTAAATTTATAACCAAACTCCATATATTACGCCTATCATAGCAAGTAAAAAACCTACTGTCCAAAATAATTTTACAATATCAATTTCTTCCCATCCTAATTCTTCAAAATGATGGTGTAATGGAGCTTTTTTAAATACCTTTTTGTGAAATTTTCTAATCGCAATAATTTGAATTAAACTTGATAAAGTCTCAACTACAAATACTCCACCTATTAATATTAAAGATATTTCATGTCTTGTTAAAATTGCAATAGTTGCAAGAGCAGAACCAAGGGCAAGTGATCCAGTATCTCCCATAAACACTCTAGCAGGATATGAATTAAATACCAAGAATCCCATTATGGCACCTGTTAATACAAATGAAAAAATTGCTAAATCTTGATAACCTGTAAGCCAAGTAGTTCCCCAAGTAATAACACCATATGCTAAAAAAGTAATAACAGATAATCCTCCAGCAAGTCCATCTAATCCATCAGTAATATTAACCGCATTACTTGTTCCAACTAAAACAAGTAAAATAAATAAGCCATAAGCCCATCCTAAATTAATAGATGTATGTAAAAATGTAATTTCAATTGTAGGATCTCCACCATTTTTTCTAAATATCACGTAGAATATAATTGCAATTACAGTTTGAAAAAACAATTTAACCAATGTAGGTATTCCTTTATTATTATGATACTTAACTTTCAAAAAATCATCTACAAATCCAAGCAATGCATAAGATAAGAAGGTAATTATCAATATTATTAAATTATAACTATATTCAATACTTCCCCTTAAATAAAGAACTATCATTATAATTAATGTTGTTAATATAAAGATAATACCTCCCATTGTAGGAGTACCTTCCTTTTTCAAATGTCTTTCATTAATAGTATGACTAACACTTTGTCCTATATGAAATTTTTTTAATAAAGGTATTATAATGACAGATACAATAAGTGATAATACAAAACCTAACATTAAACCTAACAATGATTTTGCCAGTATTAACATAAACTCTACACCTCTTTTGTTAATTATAACCACAATAAATTAATTTAGTAAATATTAGTTTACATAACTATACTCTTAATTAACAAATTATTTACTAATTAATTATATTCATTTAATCATTTTTTATTTATTTACATTATTATAACTTTGATCAATTAAAGAATAAATTATTTCATTATCCAATGTATTATCTAAAATAATACTTATCCAACTTTTCTTATTCATATGATATGCCTTATAAAATCCACCTATTTTAATTAAATCTTTAATCATAGCTTCATTTAACTTTAAATTAATAACTTCAATCTCTTCTTGTTTATATTTTAAATCTAATTTATCTTTCGATACATTTAAAATTATTCCAAACCACTTTTTATTATTTTTATTTCTAAATACTCCATTATCAGGGCTTCTTCTCCATAAAAACTCAGGATTAACTTTATATTTTCTTTTTATATAATTAGTTATTTCATTAGATTGTTTAAATACAAATAAAGATTCTTTAGTACATTTATTTTTAATGTCTTTAAGTAACTTAACATACTCTTCTTTTATTTTATTATTAAAACTTAAATTAGAATCCACATTTAAATTAAGATACTCATCATTAAATATTAAATCATATATTTTTCCTTTAACATTATTATTTTCTATTTTAATACATATTCTATAATTATTATTTAAAATATATTTTTCATAACTATAAATATTATTTTCTTCTTTAAAACCATAGTTTATTAATTTAGAATAATCAAATATACATTTTTTAAATAATTCATATTCCATAATTATTTCACTTTTTTATTTTTATTTATAAATGTTACTATTATAGCGTTAACAAGTAACATTAATTTAGCACGATCCTCTTTAGATAAACTTTTAGATTTTAATAAAATTTTAGGTAATAGAATTGGATATTTTTTTAGAAGGTCATATGTACTTTCTATTTTTGATGAATCGATTATTTCGTATAAAGCATCTACTACAATTTTTCTTTCTTCTTTAGTTGTTTTATTTAAATATTCTCTAATTGCTTTGTCTAGTTTTTCACTACGATTAATTTTAACATTAGAAAGTACCAAATTATCTTTGATAACTTCCCATGAAAATATATCATGCTCAAGTATAAATGTCTGATTACTTTTAACAATTGTTGTTTTTTCATTATGATTAAACAAATTTCCTATTATTGAATCTTGTGGTAAATAAGTCTCCATTTTTGTAATTAATTTTGGATTTTCATATTTTTTATATATACTTTCATTAAGTCCTGGCCCATCGTAATTATATACTTTAATTATTCTATTTTGAACTTTTTTTGGTGCAGTAAGTGCCGAATATATTGCAATATTTCCTCCTTTAGAGTGTCCTCCAATACGAATTTTTTTATACCAATACTTTTTGGCAACTTGATTTAGATAGTCAACGCCTAATTTTTGACATGGAACTTCATCCATAAAGGCCATGTTAAAGTCTTCCTTCCATCCATATATATTTTCATCAGTTCCTACAAAAGATATATATAAATCTTTTTTTGATGTATGAATAACTATTGCTCCAAATTGTTGTTCTAACTTTTTACTATTATTTCTTACATAATTGGTAACTTTTAAATTTTTAAATCTTTCACTCTGACCTAATAATGTAATCATTTCCTTATCTCCATTAAATAAAAATTTATCATTATCAAATTTAGCCATTTTTTTAGCAATTGATTCTATTGTTTCAATATTATCCATTTTAATTTTATGGAATAATAAATAAGAGAATCTAGCAAGAATTAAACTATCTAATTCATTAAATTTAAATTTAGAGGAAAATTTTAAATCTCCTCTCCACTTTATATAATCATTAATATTAGACATTAGTTTACCTCCATAACAAACTTATAATAGCAAAAAAAATATAAATTTACAAATTGTTATTTTAAAATATAGAAAAAGAAATACCAAATTATTATCTAATAAATTCAGTATTTCTTTTTATTAATTTGATATAAGCGTTATTTTTGCATATCCATTGCCTTCTTTGGCACAATTTGTTGTTGGATTATCACTATGGCAAGTTGTTGAAATAGTTTTTGTGGATATTTCAGATGATTCAGTGCAATTATAGCAATACATTTATTTATTTGCTAGTAATGTGTTTCCAATATATCCTGAGCCACCACTAGCATAGTTAAATGCATTGGCATAATTAGCTCCAACACCTGAACCTGAAACAATCAATATATTATTTAAACTATTAGATAAAGTTGAAAGTAATCCAGTTTTAGTAGCAACATGAGTTGCTCCACCTCCCGAACCACATGTAGCACCTTTTTCATTTTCATAAGCCTTACAGTTACCACCACCATTGTAGCCGCCTATTGATATGCAACCACATTCTTTACAATACTTATCAGAACCACCTATATATAAGTACATTTTATCATTTATATTTAATTTAACTTCTCCAGTAGAATATCCTCCATACCACCTATATATTTATTATATCCTCCGCCTTGGGCACTCCATGTTTCTATTTTATATGTCCCTGTTTTTGGTGCAGTAAATGTGTAATATGGTTCTGTAATTGTTTCTGTTGTTTCTAAATAATCATAACCAATTGCTATATTATTTAGTTTATCTTCGTAATTTACAACAATATTTCCAGTAAACTTTGCTCCTTTTTCACTATCTTGGTTCATACCTGTATCAGAAAATTGAATCTTTAAATTAAA
>DJSP01000096.1:0-133 GCA_002438065.1 Caryophanales bacterium UBA6331
TCTTTTAAATATATAAATAAATCAATTTAATTATATTATATTAAATATGAAAATAATTAAAGGAGTATATTAAAATGGACTATAAATCATTTATAAAAAATATTGAAAAACAAAATGGATATAAAATTAAAGT
>DJSP01000096.1:183-7118 GCA_002438065.1 Caryophanales bacterium UBA6331
AAATGGATATAAAATTAAAGTAAAAGGTGGAGCTGTTGGAAAACCAAATGCATTTAATATTTCATTAGTAATATATAAAAAAGGATTATTAAATTATTTTGCATTAGGTAAAGATTTTTTAACAACTATAAAAGAAAATCAAGAACTAATTGATTATCAAATTATTAAAAAACGTACAGCTAAAACAAAGTATATAAATTTTGATACTAAAGAGTTGTTAGATGATAAAGTATTAAGATTATTTCCAGTTACTCAAGGTGGTATGAGACTACTAACGGATAAACTATCAAAAATTCCTGAAGTACCAGAAAGATGTATATTATATAAAGAAAATATAATGAATAAAACAATAAATGACATTCCTGATTTTGATATTAACTATTATATAACTGGATTTAATGATTTATTAGATTCATGGTTAGGTAAAACTGATTATAATCCAGTTATTGATGAAGAATAAATATATTTATAAACATCTGATTTACATATCAGATGTTTTTATTTTGTTTTAAAATAAAATTATAATAAATTTATTAAGTTTTAATTTAAAAGGATTTTAGATTATGATTAAAGTTTTACAAGAAAATAAAAATTTACCCATGGAAGGTTTCTTTTGGATTATTAATGATAAAATAATTGGATACGCAAAAGAAGTACCTCAATATAATTATTCATATTCTTTTGAAGGTAAAACACATAAAAATACTTGGATTAATTTTTCTAAAGATTATTTAGTTGATGATAAAGAAGTATCTTTTGATTATTTTCCAAGAGGTAGAGTTATGGTAGATCCTAATTATGATAAAGAAAATAATTTTAAATATTTTACTATTATGATAATGATGGATCCTTGTTTATTTACTGATAAATATAAACAAATGATTTTAGATTATTATAATTTAGAATTACCTAATTGTTTAGATCCAATGTGGCCTAATTTAAATAATAGAGCAGGTATAGATCATTATACATGTCATAACTGTAAAGGAGAGTAAATAAATATGATTAAATATATTAAAGAAAATAAAGATGATATGAATAAAACTAAAATTATTACTATTAAAGTTAATGATGTAACAGGAGATTTAGAAAATTTATTAAAATGTATAAAAGCAACATCTGATCCAGGACATACATTTGATGTAATTGTAGATCCCATTGATACTGAAAATGCAGAATCATTTGAAATGGATGGAGATGGATCTTTTCGAATAATTGATATAAAAACAGAATATGTAGATAAAGAATAACTAAAAAATTTATTATGAGGTGATTAAAATGATGAATTTATTTGAAAATTTACAAAATATAAATGAAATTGCAATGAGACAAGAAAATATAGATGATTACTTTGATGATTTAATAATTAAAATTCAAAATAAATATAATTGTGATGTTGATGATACTTATTATGATGTTGATAATTGGCCTGAAGAATTTAAAGCTAGATTTGTATTATATAATATTGATGATAACGATGTTGAAGATATTAAAAAGATAATTTTAGATTATTGTAATAAATTTAAAAATATTGATATTAATGTTGAATTTGATTCTAATTATACTAATGATTTTATTGAAGTTGCATATGTTTTTGAAATTAAAGCTAATAATGAAAATGATTTATGGGATGAATATAATGAAGAATTAAAATTAAATGAAATTGAAGACTAACTTTATATAATTATTATTAAAAGATTCTCTAAATACTTTATTGTTTAGAGAATCTTTTTTATTTAAAATAAAATTATAGAAATATTACATAAAGTAGGTGAATTAAATAAATGAGTGATATGTTTGTAGGTTCTCAAGCTCCAATATATCAAAATGTTTGTATTACTCGACGTTCTAAAAGTGGAAAAATCTTAGAACAACGATTTGCAAAAAATAGAGTTACTCGTTTAATGCTATATGGAATTGGTAAATTTTTATTAGGACACTTTAACGATAGTACTCCAGATAAAATATATGAATTTATACCAAGATATTTAGCATTAGGTACAAATCAACCTGGTTCTGATTATCAAACAGCTAATGTTAGTAAAATTTCATCAGTAAATGATACTCGATTATTAAATGAAATAACACAATCGTCTACAATCGGAACGTCTGAATCAGTAAAACGTATTTGGATTGCTGAAAGAAATATGTGTAAAATTAATACTAAATTTTCTGATCCTTCTATAAAAATATCAATCAAAACTTATATATCATCAAATCATTATGATGGTATGGAAATTGGTGAAGCAGGATTATTTAGTAAAGAAAAAGACAATAATTGTTTAGCACGTGTATGTTTTCCAACAATTAAAAAAAATCATGGTGAAGTATTAGATATTCAGTGGGATATAACATTATTATCATATGGAGAAACTAAATATCCTGATAAATTAGAAATTGAAAATGGTAGTAAAATAACTTTACCATTAAAATATACAAATAGACATTATAAAACATTTGATTTAGGATTAAAAAGATATAATTATAATGGAATCCCTACAATTGGAAATGATACTAAAGTAGATTTATTTACAATTGATTCAGATAATAATATAACTACTATTTATGAAGATGATGATATTATTATTAATTCTGGATGGAAAGATTATTTAATAACAATTGGATTAGCTAAACACATTGATTTATTTTTATCTGAATTAAAAAAATCAAAAATTCCTAATAGTTTTGATTTAATGAATGCTTATTATTTTTTATCAGAACATCAAGATATACCTGTAATGTTTCATTTTAATAATTTATATTCAAATGAAAATTCAGACATGCTAGATAATGATTCCTTATGTGTTACATTATTATTATCAGATGATAAAAGTTTAGATTATACAGAATTAAATGCATCTTATTTAGCATTAGATACATCAGGTAGTTATCAAATAGAAGTTGATAATGATAAACAAGTATATAAAGTATTAAATAATCAATTTTATAAAAAAGAATCTAATAGTTCTACATGGGTTGAAACTGGATATTATATGTATAATGGCGTAATTGTTGATTCAAAAGGAAATGATGCTGGATATTCATATCATGATGGACATTTTTATAGTGTTAAAACAACAATAATTAATAATTTTACATATCAATATTTAAATTATTCTAATTCTAATGTTAGAAGTAATTCAAATAGATTAGTAAATTATAAAATTGATTCTTATGGTACTATTCAAAAAACAGGATATGAATTAGATTATGAAGATGATTTTAAAATATATTTAAACGATGAGTTTTCAGAATATCATTTAAGTAATGATAATTATTGGGTAGATGGTAACTATTTAAAATTAATTCCAATATTAACTCCAAAAGATTGTACTGATAGAACAGTAACTTGGAAAATTCAAAATGCAAATATAGCTAAAATCAATTTTAATGGTGTTGTAACTGCATGGAATCTTGGAGAAACTACGGCAATTGCTTCTACATCTAATGATTTAAGAGCTAAATGCATCATAGAGGTTGTTAAAGAATCAAGTTATATAGATATAGATGATATAACTTTAGATCCTACTGAAGTAACGTTAATAGTAGATGGCGATGAGAATCAATATGTTGATGTTATAGCTACAGTAACTCCATTATTTGCATCAAATGCTACCGTTGAATGGAAACTATCAACTGAAATAATAGATGCTGTTAACACAGCTAATTTAGGTAATAATACTATTAGACTTTCATTATCTGGTTCAGGTAATATTGGAACAGGCCAACTAACTGCAATTTCTCAAAGTGGTAAATCAGCTTCATGTTTAGTTAAAGTATTATATAATAGTAACAATGATAATTGTGATTGTCCTGATGAATCACATTTATTACAGAAAGGATGATATTAAATGATGAATTTGTTTGAAAATTTACAAATGATGTATGAAAGTGAATTAACAAAATATAGTTATACAGGTCCTGTTTATAGATTTGATTCATTATATGGACAAATCAAAAAACCAATTTATACGGTTGCTAGAACTTCAGGTAAAGCTTATACTAACTTTCTTGCACAAATTAAACAAGGAAATGGATTTGATTATACTGCAAAATTAAATATTGATAGAAATAATATTAAAGTTGTAGATAATATTCCAGACGAAGCAATTGATGATTCAATTGATAATATAGAAGATATTGGAAAACCTTTAATAAACAATCCTAAATATAATTTTGAAGATCCTGATAGAAATGATGATTATGTTGTTGAAGATTTTGATGTAGATGATACTGAACAAGAATATACATCAGCAAATACTTCTATTAATTCTTCTAAATTACCTGCAATATTTAAACTTATTAATTTATCACCTAATACTATTAATTTAGATTTTGGTGGTGGACGTTTTGATAATGCATCAGAATACTTAGCTACAAAAGATGTAACTAATCTTATTTATGATCCATATAATAGAAGTTCAGAACATAATAAAAATGTTTTAGATACTATTAGAAAAAATAATGGAGCTGATACTGCCACTTGTAGTAATGTTCTTAATGTTATAAAAGAAGAAAATGCTAGACATACTGTAATTCAAAATATTTATAATTTATTAAAATCAAACGGTACTGCATATTTTACAGTGTATGAAGGGACTGGAAAAGGTAATGAAGGTGCTACTAAAAGTGGTTATCAATTAAATAGAAAAACAGTTGATTATGTAGATGAAATTAAAGAAGTATTTTCTAATGTAACTAGAAAAGGAAAATTAATAATTGCTAATAAATAAAGGAGTGATTTAACAATGGTTAAATATAAAGTTACTTTTGAATTTGATTTAGATGATATTTTAGATCAAGCTGATTCAGATCATCATATTGATATTGAAGAATTAGACGATCAATGTTTTTTTAATTTATTTAAAAGTAAAGATGATATAAAACAATTTGAAGATTGGTATAATGATTCTGCTGAATCTGATGATGAAAAAATTAAAATTAATGATATTATATATGATGGAGATTATGAAACTGAATCTGAAATTGAAATTATTTTAGAAAATGAAATTCCAGAATCTGAAGAAGAAAATTTAAAAGATGGGCTTTTAGATTATATGTTTGATTCAGATTATCCAACATTACGTACTTATGAATATGGAACATCATATGAAATGTATTGGAATGGAGCTAGACAGGAACCCGATGAAAGAAAATATAGTTTTGAATATGATGAAAGTTATTCAATTTCTCAATATAAAAATGATAAAATTGTTAAGTTATAATTAATATAAATTATAAATATTAAGGAGTTCATTTATAAGAACTCCTTTTTGTTTATAAATAAAATAAAATTATAATAAAGATTAAGACAGGCGGTGAGTTATTTTGTCATTAATAGCTACTAATGCTACAATTATTGGATCTAAAGTAAAAGTTAAAAGAGGATCTAAAATTAATAGTATTACTGTTAAAATTGGTAATGTTAAATATGGACTTGGATATGGTACAACAGGTAGACATTTAGGTTTAGCATATTGGGTTATTGACAAAGATTTTAATAAATGTAATATGAGGATTAATCCAAATAATCCTCCTAAAGGAATGTACTGGTTTAACTCAGCATCTTCACAAAGTATATCTGGTGTTAATACAATTACTTATAATGATGGTATTACATATAGCTATATAAATACTAATTTAATACCAGGTGATACTAGTGAAAACGTTACATTTACTTTTGAGAACCCTAAAGAAATTACAGAATCAGAAATATTTGTGGCTTTAATTGCAACAAGAGGATTAACAACAAAAGATTTAGATGATGTAAAATATGCATGGACTTGTTATGATAAAAAAGAATCGGGCATTTTATATTCAAAAGTTTCTCCAGTTGATAGTAATGATATGTTATCTTCAGATATGAGTGGGGCGTTAAATGTCGTTAATGTAGATGTAACATTACCATCTTCTGATACTAGTGGAAATTCGAGAAACAAACCAAATCCAATATATTGTAAGAGAATTAGTTATAGAACTTGGTCTGCGCCATTAAAACCAGGAGCTGCTGGTACCATGGATGATGAAACACATCAAATAGCAGTAGCTGATGGTGGAGAAAAATGTGGATATTTATATAATTCAACCGATAGAAATACAATTATTAAAAATAATAAAGTTATATCTATTGATAGTCAAAATGTTTTACCATATATTATGAATGATGGTAAAGAAGGCAAATTTATAGATGATTTTAAAATGCCTATGGGTAGATTATCAGATGTAGAATATGATAGACCTTCTGAAAGTGGTTTATTATCAAATAACATTATTCAACCAAGATGGTGTTTTAAAAGATCCCGTATTAAATTTGAAATTCCTGGAATTAGTAATTCTAAATATGGAACTATAGTACAATATTTAGTTAGAACACCAATTAGTGAAAAAGGAATTTATTCTATAGAACCAAAGTATAAATTTTATAATAAAACTGAAACACAAAATGGTTTTTCTATAGTTATTTGTCCACGTGATGAAGGGGTATTAGATAATATGCCGTTTGAAGTAGTATTTACTAGATATTATGCAAATGGTATTAGTTCTAAAATAGGATACAAATCTGATGATAGCATATATAAATTTCATACTTATCAAAAGCCAATAGTAAACATAACATATCCAAAAATTATTAGAAATAGTAGTACATGGACTGAAAATGGTACCGAAACTAGAAATTTTAAATATGCAAAGATTCCAACATCAAACATATATTCATGTTTTGATGGAGAACAAGCAAATAGAAATAAATATGTATGTGATGCTTTAAATGTATTATTTTCTACACCAAAGAATGATGATTCAGGAATACCTATGTTTGTTAGATTTTATGTAGCAGAATTTAAATATGGTAGAGATGGTTGTTTTGGTACTGATGAAAATAATCCAATAAGTACAGTTAACACTACACAGGATTTATTTAAATCACGTGATTTAAA
>DJSP01000090.1 GCA_002438065.1 Caryophanales bacterium UBA6331
TAGTAAAATTATATACTATCAACCCCCCGTGTCAATTTACATTTGATTTACATTTTCATTATAAATTATCTAGCTATAAATTCAAAAAAATTAGATAAAAAATAGAAAGTTTGTGCAAAATGATTTGCATAACTTTTTTAATTATGTAAAATAATTTGCAAATTGCTGAAAGAATATTAAGACAAAATAAAAGAAGAGACCCATTAATTGTAAAACCTTTTCTCTTTCTTCAAAATTACTGTCTTTTGACATGTTTATGAAACTATTAAATTCAAGAATAATCAAGCCAAATTTTACGAACACTGTAAATTTAGTGTCAAGTACAAAATAACATATTTTAGGGTGTAAGAATAACAATTTAAATTTTGTCTTCGATGTTAGATTTATTATTTTTAAATTTACTTTTTATTTCTATTAAACCACAATATTTATCTACTAAAGTTAATAATAAACCTTCTTTAGAACTTGGCGGAATTGGGGTTACCGGAAACATGTGTCTTTTGATTATGTTTTGTTCTTTTGGGGATAAATCAAATAATTCACAAGCATTTTGGCAAGCAGTATTTCCGTGAGTGAAAGCATGAAGACCTTTACGATTATTTTCTCTTTTACGCCAGTCATACAAAAAGAAATCATGAAGCATAGCTGCTCTAGTAACTGATATATAATCCCAATGTAATTTTTTAGCTATTAAAAAACAGTAATATGAAGCATTATAGCAGTGTTCATAGCACGTTGTGTTAAAATGTTGTCTATAATTTTTCATTAAATTAACTGTTTTATTTTCTTTTATATCTTTAATTATATTTTCAAATTCTTCTTTATTTTTCATAAGTCATCTTAAATATTATATATTAATATACTTTTTTATCCAAGATGTAAATTCTTTTTTATCTTGATATTTTGGTAAATCTTCATTTTTTTCAGGATCTAAATATTCTACAATTTTACCATCTTTTATTAAAATTACACTTGGAGCATAATTAACTTCATTATATAAATCAGTAGTTTTAAATTCGTCAAATGGAATTTTTAATATTGTAATATTTAATTCCTTTATACTTTCATTAAATATTTCGTCACATGATACTTTAAAAGTACAAAAATTATTATAAGTAAATAAGATAAAATTTTCTTTATTATTTAATAATTCATTAAGGTTAGCAACATTAATATCAATGAATTTACCAGTGTTATAATATTTAGATTCAAGTGTAATTTTTTGTTTAGTTAAATTAGTTATAAACAATAGAGATAATGGGATTAATATTATAAAAACAATCACCATTATTATTTTTTTAATTTTCATTTTGATACCTTTGTTAAATTAGCAAAATCAATATTGTGATAATTTATTTTATAAAAATCATAATAAGTTTTATTATTAGTTGTTCTTTTAACTTCTACATTATTATTTCCATTATAGTACCAATAACCACCTATATTATAGATTTTATTTTCATCCCATCCAAGAGATACTAGCATTTCTTTAGTACTTCCAGCATAGCCTCCAGCACCACACATTAAAAAGATATTTTTATCTTTGGGAAATAAATATTCTAATATATTTAGTGATTCATTATAATTAGCTATATATTTTCCATCTTTTAAAGTGAATAAGGTATTTCCTTCATATGTTTTACCTACTTCTTCTGGAAGTCCTGTTACATTTACTAAGTATGGATAAGGTACTACTTCAAAGCCTTTTATAAAACCTGATAGGTAAGAATCTCCTCCAATTGCCTCATAGTTACCGGGATCTTTTAACATACGCATATCACGATATACTGAATCAGAACGATTTAGGTAATTATCGATAGTTGTTTCATTAATATTTTTATCAATACCAAATGTTCCTCTTAATCCTTCTGTAATTTCTGGTTTAGGTAAAGTAGTTACCTTAGATGTTTTTTTATTAACAAGATTATATATATTAAGTCCTAAACTTAATAATAAGATTGCTAATAAAATATAATTTAAATTCTTTTTCATTTTACTTCCTTCTTTCTAAGTAAAATTTATAATAAATCTTTAAAAGAGTAAATCAATTTTAAATAAAATAAAACTCAACTGTTGGTTGAGTCCTAGAATAGTGGGGCCACAAATCTCAAAATAGATTGCCAAAGTTTTCTAAATATTATGGTTTATAAGTTAAAATGTTACATAATATTTGTTTGCGTTAAATATTTGGTTCGCTAATTTTAAATAAAAATGTTACATTAATTTGTCTATGTTAGACCATATTAGTTATTACCCCAATACTCCATATATAAATATGGGGTATTTTTGTACTCTCGAATAGTTATTGAATATGAATTATTCATTAAACTATTCATTAATATTTCATTTTTATTTTCATTTCTTTTGTATTTTTCAATTCAACTAAACCATGCTAAGTAATTATCTAATCTTCTAGTTGCTACTCCATGTAATTTTTTTATAAATTCTTTGAATCGACTGTGCATTGAATTTACATTAGCTAAATTTTTATATGCTTCTGGTGGATTTGATTTATGTGCATTATGTTCTTTTACATTAAATAATTTTAAAATTGTTTTATATTTTGATCTCATATCTGTAGATATAATTGAACCACTTTCTATTTTATTTTCTAATATTTTATGTAATGAGATATTAGTTAATTGTCCTCTCCTAGCTATTTCTAAAAATACATTATTTGTATCGTTTATTCCTGTTGCTATACAAATTCTCTCATTATTTACACCTATAAATTTAGGATCATTCCCGTTTTTCTTGCTTTTCTAGGCATAACAAAATTTTCACTTTTTGTATGATTTCCTTTGAAGTTTTCTTGCAAAAAAGTTTCATCTAATTGAGACTGCTGAAAAAGTGTACAAAGACCACTGATATAGTTTACAGTGATCTTTGTACACTTTTTCAGCAGTCTCCTTTCCTACATCTTTTTTAATGATATAATTACCATTGATATGATTGTAAAATAAGTGAAAAAGATAATATGCAAATGAGAAATAAAATGAAGGAGATGATTAGATTGAAAATAAAGCCTAATTTTGCTGCTTTGGGTCGAGAATATGGATGTGATTATAGAACAGCTAAAATTAAATATTATGAAGAATTAAATAAAAAAAGGTATTGAATCTAAAATTAAAATTAGAAAACATATAATAGATGAGTATAAAGATATTATTATAAATAAATTAGAAACAATACCAGGAATAACAGTTTATTCAATCTACTATTTTTTTAAAATAGAAAAAAATTATAAAGGCTCATATGAATCAATAAAGAATTTTGTAAGGGAAAATAAAGATAAAAGAAAACGGCCAGCTTCAATAAAGGTTGAGCCTATTATTGGTAAAGTTGTCCAAGTAGATTGGAAAGAAGATTTTAAACTAACAAATAAAAATGGGAAATTATTTACTATTAATTTATTTTTAATGAGATTACATTATAGTAAAAATCGTTATAGGCTTTTGTTCCTTCTTTAAAAGCCTCTGCTTTTGTTGGATACCCTGACTTTGTTATCCATTTTCTTGTTCCCTCAACTGTTGCAATTTCAAATCGGTATTCATATACCTTTCCACGTTTTCTTACGCTTACCATAGTTATCTCTCCTTCATTATAAAACTTAATGAACAGAAAAATGCCAGCATTTCGAATGCTGACATTTTATATAACTATGTCCACAATAATTGTCCACGTAGATTTTTCATTGATTTTTATGGGTTTTCCTCGATTCTGTCCACATTATTTATGCTATGTGGACAAATCGTGGACAAATTGTCATCTGTGGACAAATTTATCATTTTTTCTATTTCTATCAATTCCTTATTTTATAAGGGTTTGCGAGGTTATTTACCACAACAGTTTTTGTACTTTTTGCCGCTTCCGCATGGGCACAAATCATTGCGTCCTATTTTTTTCTTTTTATTAGTAGTTGGTTCTTTTTTTAAAGATTCTTTGCCATCATTAGCGATACCTTTTTGAACTGGTTTACGGTTAATATTAACGTTTAATTTTAGTAGGAAATTAACTATGTTAGCGTCAATATTGTCTTGCATCTTATCAAAGATGTCATAACCTTCTAAGGCATAAGCTTGTAATGGATTAGTTTGAGCATAACCTCTTAATCCAATTCCTTCTTTTAAATGTTCCATTGAATTAATATGTTCTACCCAAGCGTCATCAATAACTCTTAAGGCAATATATCTTTCAAAGTCATCTAGCATTTCTTTAGGTACATCTTTAATTTTGTCTTCGTAATCTTTAATAACAATTTCAGTTACATAATCAATTGTTTCTTGTTCTTTTTTATCTTTATAATTAGATAAATCTAATTTTTGATTTTTTAATATCGTATTAAAGTTATTTTCAATTGCTTTTAAATCATTTTCAGTTAAGTATCCTTCTGGAGCCATGTGACTATCAACAAATTCGAAAACATAATCTTTGAATATTTCAATTATTAATGAATGAATATCATCGGTATCTAAAATTTCGTTTCTCTTTTCATAGATTATTTTTCTTTGTTCAGAAACTATATTATCATAATCAAGTAATGTTTTACGCATGTCGTAGTTGTTACCTTCTACTTTCTTTTGAGCAGTTTCAACACTTTTTGAGAACATTTTAGATCTAATTGGTTGAGTTTCATCATAACCAACACTTTGAATCATTGTTTTAATTTTATCAGCACCGAATCTTCTCATTAATTCATCTTCAAATGAAATAAAGAATTGTGAATATCCTGGATCTCCTTGACGACCAGCACGTCCTCTTAACTGATTATCGATACGACGTGATTCATGTCTTTCAGTACCTAAAACACATAAACCACCTAATTCTTTAACACCTTCGCCTAGTTTAATATCGGTACCACGTCCTGCCATATTTGTAGCAATTGTGATAGCACCTTTTTCACCGGCTTTTGCAATTATTTCAGCTTCTCTTAAATGATTCTTTGCATTTAATACCTCGTGAGGTAATTTTGCTTTAGTAAGCATCTTACTTAACTTTTCGTTTGATTCAACTGAGATTGTACCAACTAGGATTGGTTCTCCAGTTGCATGAACTTCTTCAATAAATTTAACAATAGCGTCATATTTACCTTTTTCAGTTGCAAACATCATATCAGCCATATCTTCTCTGATGCATGGTTTATTAGTAGGTATTTCAATAACATACATGTTATAAATATCTCTAAATTCTTCTTCTTCAGTTTTAGCAGTACCAGTCATACCTGATATTTTATTATACATTCTAAATAAGTTTTGGAATGTGATTGTTGCTAAGGTCTTAGTTTCTTCATTGATTTTAACGCCTTCTTTAGCTTCAATTGCTTGATGTAATCCTTCACTAAATTGGCGCCCATGCATAAGTCTACCGGTAAATTGGTCAACTATTACAACGTTTCCTTCATCATCAACAACATAGTCAACATCTTTTTTCATACCAAAGTTAGCTTTTAATGCTTGATTGATGTGATGAACTAAGGCTGTATTTTCAGCGTCATATAAATTAGCAAGTTTAAAGTATGTTTGAACTTTAATGCTTCCTTTTTCAGTTAAAATAACAGATTTTGCTTTTTCGTCAATAATATAATCTTCATCAGCAATTAATCTTTTAACAGCACGATCTGCATCCATATATAGATTAGCAGAATTCATTTTACCACCAGAAATAATTAGAGGCGTTCTTGCTTCATCAATAAGAATTGAATCAACTTCATCGATAATACAGTAGTTTAGGCCTCTTTGAGTACGATCTTCTTTTTTAGTAACCATATTATCTCTTAAGTAGTCAAAACCAATTTCATTATTGGTTGAATATGTTATATCACAGTTATAAACATCTCTTTTTTGACTTGGAGTTAGTTCTCTTAAGTTAACACCTACTGTTATTCCTAAGAAATCATAAATAGGTCCCATCCATTTAGCGTTTCTATCGCTTAAGTATTCATTAACAGTTACAACGTGAACTCCTTTACCAGGTAATGCGTTTAAGTAAGCAGGTAAAATAGTTGTTAAAGTTTTTCCTTCACCAGTTTTCATTTCAGCAATGTTTCCATAATGAATTGCTAAACCACCAATTAATTGAACACGGTATGGTTTTTCACCAATCATACGATATGCTGCTTCTCTTGCAGTTGCAAAGGCCTCTACTTTAATATCTTCTAAAGTTTCACCTTTTGCTAGTCTTTCTCTAAATTCAGCAGTTTTACCTTTTAATTCTTCATCACTCATTTTAGAGTATGTTTCGTCTAATGCTTCTATTTCATCAGCTATTTTATTAAATCTTTTTAATTCTTTATATTCAGTATCAACAAGTTTTTTTAATAAACCCATTTATATCACCCTCTCAAGTAATTATTATACACGACTTAATTAATTAAGTAAATTAAACCTTATTAAAATTTTTTATTCCCACTGAACATAGATAATAAATTAA
>DJSP01000108.1 GCA_002438065.1 Caryophanales bacterium UBA6331
TTTTTATGCGATTGCCATAAAATTATAATAGTTAACTTTATCTTTGTCATTTATTATGATAAAATTATTAATAGTAGAAGAGGAGTAGAAATTGTATGAACGTTTATAAAATGAATGAAGAAGAAGTCGAAAAATTAGCATCAGATTTTAATAATACTGTAATTGGTAAAAGAATTTGGTTATTTTCAATGTCACCTCAAGTGGTTGGTTTTTTAGCTCTTATGCTTTATTTAATTTTAATGTTATATGGAATAAGTAATCCCGAAGCTAAAGACGTTATAATAAATTATATAATGGCGGATATAGTAGTACTAGGATTAGCTCTTATTTTATATGGACTTGCAAAAATGTTTTATTGGAAAGAAGTAATTAATTACGGAAATGAACTTTCTAAAATTGAAGCTATGAAAAAAGAATTAGAAGTAAAAGTTAAAAAGACAAAAGATAAAGTTACAAAAGATATTAAAAAGAAAACAACTAATGTTAAAAAAGCAGTTAAAGCCGTTAAAGATAAGAAGTAGAATAATACTTCTTTTTTAACACATATAATACATTTTTATTGCATAAATATTACATGTATCCAAAGAAATAATTGATACAATATAATTGGAAAGGAGCAAAAAATGAAAAAAATATTATATTTTTTAATATTTATATCTATATTTTCATTTGTAACACCAGTTCATGCATATGGTTTTAATGCCGAATTAACTCCAAAGTCACAAGCAAGTAATGGCCAATTACTAGAGGGTTATATCTATTATAGATATATGAGGGTTGTTACTCAAGCAAATTCAACGAATGCAAATTATTCAATTTCTTTTGTAGGTAGTCAAAATGTTTCTGGAATCAATTTCAATGACCCTATAGGAACTCTTAATGTGAAATGTACAGGAACTAAACAGTATATTACATATATTTTGCCTCGTGTAGGAATGGCTTGCCCATCAGATGCAACATATTGTTTTGGAGCAGGTAAAAATGATAATTCAACAACTTTAATTCAAGGAAATGAATGCAATAATGGGTGGTGTAATCTTTATGGTGTAAGAATAAAAAATAATAAATTATTTGAAAGTTACAATGTAAACGTGACATATGAATTTTTTAGATAAAACATAGGGAGTTAAGCGATGTTAGATATAAAGATATTAAATAAAATATTTAATAAAAATAATTCAAATCAATTAATATTTGAAAATACAAATATTGAATTGCCAAATAATGGTTTAATATTACTCAAAGGCGAGAGTGGTATTGGAAAAACAACATTTTTAAATATTGTTTCAAAATTAGATAATAATTTTGACGGAAATATAAAATACAATAGTCAAGAAATAACCAACGATTTTGTTAAAGAAAATATATCTTATTTAATGCAAGATGATAATTTAATGGAAAACATTACAGTATTTGATAATCTTAATTTGTACAATGAATTAACAGAAAAACAAATTGATAATTTACTCAAATTTTTAAATATATCAGATTTAAAAAATAAAAAGGTTAAATATTTAAGCAGTGGTGAAAAAAGAAGAGTAGCAATAGCTAGAACATTATTAAAACATCCAAAAATAATTTTGTTAGATGAAATAACTAGCAATTTAGATAATGATAATTCCAAGAATATAATGGAACTACTTAAAATAATATCTAAAAATGTTTTAATTATTTATTCTTCTCATGATGAATTAACTAATGATTATGCAGATATTATTTTAGAAATAAAGAATCACAAAATAGAAAAACAAATAATAAATGATTTAAAAAATATAGATATTAAATTAAATAATAATTATACAGTTAATTCAAATTACAAAATCAAAATATTAAAAAATACTCTTTTTAATATTAAATCTAATTTAATAAATATTTTGATTATGTCATTATTATTTCTAATATCCTTAACTTTCCTAGTATTATCTAATATAGACACGTCAAAAATATTAACAAATATTTTAAAATTAAATAATAATAATTATATATTTTCAGAGAATCAAAACGATAAATTAATTAGATATAAAGATAACAATTCCCAATTTTTTAAATTGATTAATATGTCAATAGATAATGTTGAGTTTATTTATTATGAACCGCCATACCATAATGATTTTACAACATACGAAAATATATACTTAAAGGATTATATTGGATCATTACCTCTTAAGAATAATGAAATAATGATCTATCAAATTCTTGCTGAAAATTTAATTTATTATTATTTTACTGGAGATAAAAAAGTAAATAGTATTGAAGAATTAATAGGCAAAGAAATAATAGTAGAAGACAATACATTTATTATTTCTGGAATAATTAAACAAGATTTATCTATTTTCGAAGAATTAAAACATACCAAAATAGACGATAATGATATAGACATAAATTTGGTTAATTTATTTAATGGTAAAATTTCAAATTATTATAAAGAAGTAATTATTACTAATCAAAATACAATTAATAATTTAAATGCTAAATACGAAATATTTAATGATTTTAATAAAACCAAAAAGATTTACGTGAGTGATTATAATAAAATTTATCAAATAATAAAAATGAATACCAAAAATTATAATTTAAATAAATTATTATTAAGCCGAAATAACTATAGTATTTATGACACAGAATATAGTGAATCTTTAACAAATTTATTTTATACATTAACATTAATTAGCAAAATATCACCTATATTATCTGTATCATTTATATTAATAATGATGATATATGCATACACATTCGTAAGAAATTATCTTGATAAAAATAATAAAAATATTTGTATTTTAAAATTATTAGGTTTTGAAACAAAAGAAATTATCAACAATTATACTTTAGGTATTATTATTCAAACATTAATATCAACCATTATATCTTTATTAATCTTTATAGGATTAAATCTAATTATAAGTTCTTATTTAACTAAAATATATTATTTTACGATCAAAATATTAAATATATCTAATTTAAGTATTACAATATATTTAAGCGTAATAATTATATTAATCATATTTATGTATATTTATATAAAAAAATATTTAAGAAATATTAATATTTCTAATATTTTAAGGAATAATTAAGGATATTTATGATAGAATTTAAAAATGTAATTTTTAATTATAATGATGGAACTTCTATATTAAAAAATGTTTCATTTAAATTACCTAGTAAAGGTATTGTTTATTTAAAAGGTGCATCAGGTAGTGGTAAAACAACAATACTAAATTTAATTGCAAATCAGCAAAAACCAGATAGTGGTGAGATTTGCTATAATGGTATAAATATAAACCAAATTAAAAATTATCAATCACTTATAAACTATATTCCAACTGAAAATTCATTAATATCATTTTTAAATGTTAAAGATAATATTTTGTTTTCATCTGACAAAAAAATTAACGAAGAGGTCTTACAAAAATTAAAACTTGGTAAATTATTATCCAAAAAAATTACTGAATTATCAGGTGGAGAAGCTAAAAGAGTAGAAATTATAAAATCCATTTTTAATAATCAAAATATTATCTTATTGGACGAACCATTTAATTCGTTAGACAATGAAAATAATTATAAAATAATCGATATAATTAAAGAGATATGTAAGTCTAAACTAGTAATTATTACTAGTCATAAAGAATCTTTAGTTGAAACAATAGCCGATGTTATTTTGTTAGTAAACAATCAAAGTATTGATATAAATATTAAAAATAATAACATCTATGATGAACAATTAAACAATATTGTTATAAAAAAATCAAAAAAGAAAGATAATTTTTTTATAAGTAAACTATTAGTAAATAGTTCAAAAAAAGTAATATCATATATTGTGATAATGTTTATATGTTTTTTAGTTCTTTTAACATCATTTAATATAAATGAAACAAAAGAGTCTTTAAATGCAAAATTATTAATTCAAAACAAGTTATACACAACATATATTTACGATGATATTAAAAGTGATAAATTAGTAAATGTATATTCTAATGATATTTTTAACTTAAATATATCTGAACCACCAGATACGCCTATATACTACCAAAAAGTAAATAATAATTTGTACATTGCAAGTATAAGTAACTTTAATCATCAAAACGATTTATTTGGTAGATTGCCTCAAAACGATAACGAAATAGTAATATCAAAATATTTTGCTGAATGTTTAAAATATTATGAAATAATTAAAGATGAAAATGTTATTAATAAAAATGTAATTTTAAATAATAAAATATTTAAAATTGTTGGAATTTATAATCAAAATTTAGATAAATTTCAAAATTTAAAAAAAGTTATGTCCGGTTATCAAAACAGTGAAACAAGTAATTTAGAAAGTATGTTTTATGATGGAATAATAACTAAAAATATTATCTATGTTATGGATAATTATTTAAAATCATTAGAGAATAATAATTATGAATTTTCTATTTATTTTAGCAAAGATTATTATAAATTAAGAGATGTTATAAAAAAATATCACACAGAAGATATGTATTCTAATCAGGTAGATAATTATTTAAGTACATTTAAAATAATTAAAAATGTAACATATCCTATAATTATAGTGGTAGTCATAGTAACTTTATTAATTAATATTTATGTAATTAAAAATTTTTTTGAAGAATATTCTAAAGATTTTAATAAATTAAAATATTATAATTATAATAAAAAAGATTGTAATAAAATCTTATTTAAAATTATAACAATTATTATTATGGTTTCTTACTTTTTATCAGTAATTATCAGTAATTTATTAATTGTTTTTTTGAATAACTATATAGTGACAAGCAATAATTTACCAATAAACATATTTTATTATAATTATTTAAGCACTCTATTAATTTTAATTTTATATATAATTATCGATAGACTATATATCCTAATAAATTACCAGTTTAAGAAGTAGAATAATGCTTCTTTTTTTGTTATACTTAATTTGTGATGTATTGTGGAATATAAAGTTAAAGATCGTTTAAATAATCAAATTATAATTAAGGAAAATAAGCTTAATGTATTTTTATATACAACTAAATTAGGACGAATTATTCTTAAAATAATCGTATTACCTTTTATAAGTAAAATAGTTGGGGTTTATCAAAATTCTATTTTTTCTAAATTTATAATTCCTAGATTCATTAAAGCCAATCATATTAATATGAATGATTACGAAAAGAAAGATTATAAATCATTTAATGAATTTTTTACTAGAAAAATAAAAGAAGGTAAAAGAAAAATAGATGATGATAAATATAACTTAATAAGTCCATGTGATGCTAAATTAAAAGTATATAAACTTACTAAAGATTTAGTGTTTAATATTAAGAATTCAAAATACACTTTAAATGATTTAATAGATTCTAATATAAAATTGGATATGGATAATGCTTATGTCTTTGTGTTTCGTTTATGTGTAGATGATTATCATAGATATTCTTATATAGATTCAGGCTATCAAGAAGAAAATAACCACATTAAAGGTGTCTTACATACAGTTAGACCAATTGCTACCAATAATTTAAATGTCTTTACTCAAAATGAAAGAGAGTGGACAACACTTCATACTGAGATTTTTGGAGATGTAATCGAAATTGAAGTAGGAGCTCTAATGGTAGGAAAAATTGTTAATGAACATAGTAATTATGAATTTAAAAAAGGTGAAGAAAAAGGCTATTTTAAGTTTGGAGCATCAACTATAATCTTAATAATTAATAATGTTGATATTGATGATGATATCTTAGTTAATAGTGCAAATGATATTGAAACAATTGTTAAATTAGGTGAAAAAATTGGTAGAAAATGTTAAAACAATTAAAAAGCATAGAAAAATAGTTTGAATTAGTATAATTCGTGTGTTATAATACTTTCGTTAGGTGAAAAAAAGGAGGAATAAAAATGGCAAAGAAAAATGAAAATCGTGAACCAATTGCGTTAAAATGTACAGTTTGTGGTCATTATACTAGACCATCACAAAAGAATAAAGCAAACACTCCAGATAAATTAGAAATTAAAAAATTCTGTAATAATTGTCGTAAAGTACAAGTTTTTAAAGAAAGCAAATAATTAAAAAGATAAGGAAATAAAGTTATGAATGTAAATATTAATGATATTAAAAATGGTATGACTTTAATATTAGAAGGTAAATTAGTAACTGTTGTTGATTTTCAACATGTTAAGCCTGGTAAAGGACCTGCTTTTGTTAGAATTAAATATCGTGATTTAAGAACAGGATCTACTATTGAAGATACTTTTAATACTAACCTAAAATTAGAAAAAGCTCATGTTGAAAAAATGCAAATGCAATTTTTATATAAAGAAAATGATAACTATGTATTTATGAATACTAATGATTATTCTCAAATGGAAGTTTCATCATCAATTATTGGCGATGATGCTAAATTCTTAAAAGAAGGATTAGTTATTGAAATTCAAATGTATAATGGAGAAATTCTTGGAATTGTTCTTCCTGAAAAAATCGAATACAAGGTTACTGAAACAACTGATGCTGTTAAAGGAAATACAACTAATAATGCTATGAAAGATGCTACAATTGAATCAGGTTATACAATTAAAGTTCCGATGTTCATTTCTGTTGGAGAAACAATAATTGTATCAACTAAAGACGGAAAGTATGTATCTCGTGCATAAATAAAATTATTCTCACTATATGTGAGATTTTTTGTTTAAAATATTAAGTCAATATGTTATTATAAGTTCAAAAGGAATAATGAATATTTCTAATAAAACATAGTCAAGATATTCCAATTAAAAGAAAATATTGAACTAAATAATAAGTTGTCAATATCTAAAATTAATTTATTATATCGAAACTATAAAATGAAATTATAAAATATTATTTTTGCTAAAGAGGTGTATGCGATATGTTATTAAATATTTTAATATTTATATTAAAAATCTATTTATATATTTCGTTAATTTGTAATATAATCACTAATTGTATTATTTATACTTATGCTGAAAATAAGTTAGAAAAAGAAGGATATACTATTTCAGAAAATGAAAGTATCCTTACAAGTTTTTTAAATTTAGTAATTAGAGGTTTAATATTTTTTATACCAGTTATTAATTTAACTACTACAATTGACTATCTTTTTAATTTTGATAAGTTTTATGAAGAATTAAAAGCGATATATAGTGATAAAGAAAGTAATGATAATACCATAATAGAAGCAGACAAAGATGAAAAAGAAGATAATAAAGTTATTGAAAATAAAAATACTGAAATTATAAAAATACCTGATTTAAATATAGATGAATCTGAATTCGATAGAATGTCTGAAAAAGAACAATTAGAATTTCTAAAAAAATATTTTAAAGATAATCGTGAAATAATAGAATCTGAATTATTAATTGATAATAATGAGAAAAAAGTAGAAGGCAAAAAGTTAGTAAACCAAAAGAAAAGATAGTATTTTTTCTAACTAAACTGTGTATGTTCCATAAATTAATTAAAAATATTAAATAAATTGAAAAATTTATTAACAATATAAAAATTGTAAAATATTTTGGTTGTACCATTTAAAATTAAGTGATATAATATACTTGACTTTGAAGGGAGGGAATAATAATGACAAAGGTAGTAGCTAGAAATGGTGAAGATATTGATAAATTAATCAAAAGATTCACAGTTGGTGTAAATCGTAGCGGTGTCCCTTCTGAAATGAAAAAGCATAGAGCTTACGAAAAACCAGGAGTACGTAGAAGAAACAACGAAAAGGAAATGCTTAAAAATTTCCGTAAGAAAAATCGTAAAAAAAGAAACGCTTAAAAATTAATAGAAACTAGGTAATGAAAATGTTTGAAAAAGTAACAAAAGATTTAACTGAGGCTATGAAAAATAAAGATGCTTTTAGACTTTCAGTATTAAGAATGCTTAAAAGCGCTTTAAAAAATGAAGAAATTAATAAGAAAAATCCTTTAACTGATGATGAGGTTTTAGCAATAATTAAAAAACAAGTTAAAACAAGAAAAGATTCAATGAATGAATATGCTAGTTATAATCGTATGGATCTAGCTGATTCATTACAAAAAGAAATTGATATTTTAAATGCTTATTTACCAGAGGAATTATCTGATGAAGAATTAGAAAAAGTAATTACTGAAACAATTGCTAAGTTAAACGCTGATAGTGTTAAACAAATGGGATTAGTAATTAAAACTATATCTAGTGAATATGGTGCTAGATGCGATATGGCTAAAGTAAGTAAAATAGTTAAGGAAAAACTATCATAAGTTGCAAAATATGCAACTTTTTTTAATATAATAGGAATTTCATGTT
>DJSP01000039.1:0-13096 GCA_002438065.1 Caryophanales bacterium UBA6331
AGTAATTTTAAAATAATCATTAAGTGTACAATTTTCTAATATAATATTATCACAATATTCCATATAATCACTAGAAAATATATCACAATTCATTAATTTTATATTAGAACAATTAAATATACTATAGTTGTCATCACTTCTAAAATCAATTCTAAAACCATTACCATTTATAATAACATTTTGCCAACCACTTATACTATTATCAATCATAAAGTGATTCATACAATTTATTACAACCGTTTGATTGCTTCTTAATTTAGTAATTAAGTCATCAGGAAATTGACTATATCGATTATATGGATCATTAATTGTTCCTATACATTTTCCTGCTATAGCATCACCTACATATATAAAATAATCAACTCTAACTTTATCCGAACCACGCATTGATATAATTTGTACATTAGTATATCCATCAGATATTGATTTAACAATGCCTACATTACCAATGTCATCGATAATAAAATCTCCAGATTTACCATAGGATCCATATATTTTACCTTCAGTATCACTAATTGAATCAATTATATTATTTACATTTATAACAGAATTTCCAGTACTACTAACATCAACTAATTTATTGTTTTCAACTTTTTGTAATTTTGTTCCATTGATATAAATTTTACCAGCAATTAAGTTAGGATTATTAATACCAGTAATATCAACAACATCTGTAATTTTGACACGTTGATTATTATTGGCATCAATATATATTTCTTGACTATCTTCAGCTATACTTATAGTACCTGCTTTAAAAGGTACTATTGATGTATCTTTAATATATTGTTTATAGCCTCGATTAAAATTTACATCAGCCATTTATTTCACCTCTCATTAAATTATTTCTAATATTGTTTCAGTTTCTGTATTCGATAATGTATAATTACCAGATTTATTGTTATAAGGATCTAAACATATGTTTGTTACTTTTACTTTACAACCACTATATATTTTACTTTGTTTATCTTGTGACTCATAAAAAGATGTTACAACGTTACTAATAGTATGTTTATTATTTGAATTGAATTCATCAATAATAATAAAATTATCTCTTACTAATATTGAATGTAACATAACATTTCCAGTATAATCAACATTATGTTCAGGTATAATATTTATACGTTCAGTATTAGGTTCAGCAGGCATTGCTTCTTTTACATTATAATATAAACTTTTTGTTTTAGTTTCATATACCGGTTGTATTTCTTTATTGTTTATAGCATCTTCAAATTTATAATTGTTATTAAAGTCATAAGTAAAATATGTTGATAAAATTTCATTATTGTTAAAATCATTATCTGTATTAGTTTGTGATAAATTTCTAGCATATACTTTAAATTGATAATTATCATTAGAATTAATACTTATCGTAAGATTATCAGAACTAATTGCATCATTAAATTCATAATCAACTTCCCATGTTAAATCACTACGATATAGTTTAATTCTATTTATTTTTATTTTAATTGGACGTTTAGTTATAGTTGCTTCAAAATTACCTGCTAATTTTTCTATTTTATAATTAATTGCATCTTCGCCTTCTAATACAATGTTACCTAAACTAATGGGTTTGTTTACTCCTACATTACAATCATTGAAATAAAATGTAGTTAATCCTGTTTCAACATTAACTTTTCCATCTATAGTTTTATTTGAAATTTTACATTTAGTATCAATTTTAACATTATCATCTTTAATAGAATTTTCTAAGCCATTATAATATGTTGAATCCATTGTAAAAGCAACATTTGTTAATCCATCATATATTTTATCAATAAAAGTAATGTGAGGTATAATAGGTCTTTTAGTGATACTACCAACCATTGTATAATTTGCTATTTGATAGTTACTAGATTTATCACCTTTAACATCTCCTTCAAACTTAAGATCATATAATCTAATTGGTTTTTTATTATCTTCAACATTTTTATTTTCAAAATATGCATTCATAAAATTTACTTTTACATAACCATAATCAGAATCAACATATACGTTTTTTGAATTATTTAAATAATTAAATTCAATTATAACTTTATCTTGTACTTTATATAATTCATCATCAAAATAATTTACAACTATTATAATATCATTATCAGGTAATTCTTTTTCTACATAATCATTTTTAGTAGAATCAAATACTTTACTTTTAGTTCTTTTAAAACTAAAATCAATTATTTTATGATCTAATGCTTTTAACCATAAAAGTGCTTTATCTTCATTAGAAGTTTCATATACTAAAGGATCTTTTACCATTACATTATTTTCATCATAACAACCTATAGCATCTATAGCTCTATAAATTTTTTTAGATTGTTCATTAGGATTTATAGTCGGTATTTCTATTTCACAATAACATAATTTATTGCAATAATATTTTCCTTTTAATATATTATCACATGTACTTTTAGCATACTTTTTAATGTCATTTGGATTATTATAATGTATATGCCAATTTGATACATCATTAGTATCTTCGTTATTACATTGTCCAACTAATTTTATTCCATCAATATTTAATTTTAATGAATTAATATCTAAATTATTTGTATTTAAAATTATTTCATTAGGAATTTCATCATATTCTTTGAATAAAGTAGTTTTATTAGTATTAGTTTCAAATATTTCATCTACAAATCCAGTATCGCCAAAATCATTATATTCTTTATTAACATCTATAAATTTATATCCATTATTTAATTCTAATTTTTTTACTTCTTCAGTAATATCACAAGTTCCATCATATACTTTAGACACTTCATTAAATGTAATTCCTAATGGTCTTGGGATAATTGTAGATTTAATTAATGGAATATTTTCTTTACTAATTTGATATAAATCAGAATTAACTCCTTCTAATCTAAAATAATGAGATTTAATATCTAAATCAATATTTACATCTTTATTTTCTCCAGCCGCTGAAGTAGCATATTCTAAATCAGCATTACCCGTACATAATGAAATCATTTGATCATCATTGCCTATAAAATTAATTAATAATTTTTCATTCTTAATTAGTTCAGGAAATATATTTACATGAACATTAATTATTTCACTTTTTTGTATAGTATTATTTTCACCTAATAATACAAATTGTAATTCATTTAATCCATCTGATAAATAAACATCAAGTAATAATTTTGATTTTATATGTGAATTTAAATATATCGTTTCACAAACTTGATTATTATTTACTATTTGAATTTTATTTACACTTTGTTCAAATAAATCTTCTGCATTATTTATTTGAATTTTAGTAACATATGTCCATAAATGAGATTCTTTTAAATCATCAATATTAAAATAGTCTGAAAATTTGGTTATAAAGTTAGTATTATTCATTTAAATAATCTCCTTAACTTCTAGTTTATTAGATATATATGTTTTAGTTATAATATTATCACCGTTAATTGTTGGAGTTCCAGTAAAGTCTGGACTATCTAAATTTGCTTTTTGTGTAAATGCAATATCTACATTTTTTAATTTATCATCTAATTTATCAAAATTAAAATTAAAATCATCAACTTTAACATAATCTTCACGATCAGGTTTTCTAAAATTAAAAAATTGAGTAAATTTCATAATATTTTCAACTCCTTTTTAAAAGTCTGCTATATTTTTATTTTATGTATATTGTTTTCTTAACTAATGCTTGACCTTTTGGACTTAATACATAAATATTAGCAGTACCACTATCTCCACAAATAACACGTTTCATAAATGAAGACTTAAGAGTATAATGAAGTGTACCTTTATATCCGCCAGGAATACCAGAATCTAAAGTATTTGTATATTCTAATTTAGATATTACTGTACCTGCACTACCATTTCCGGATATAATATATTCTTGATTAGGTTCAACTTTTAAAGTATATGGAGACATTGATGAACCTACTTGTTTTGTTCCTAATGATTTATTGTATATCTTTATTCCATTTCCACCGCTAAATGTAAATATTACTGTTCCTTTATATTTAGGAATATATTTAATTGCAGTAGTTTCATCATATAGTTTAATACCATTTGATATAATATATGATCTGGACTTATCATCCGGTAATTTAATATATACATTACTAGCATACTGAACATATTCTGATGGTTCTTTAACTATATCTTTATTATATAAATTATGAAAATACAATCCATCATCAAATATGAGTTTTTTAATATATACTATTATATCCTTTTCTCCTTTAATATAAATTACATCTTTTCTATTAACATTAATAGAACTATTTCCATAACCAGATTTAATAGTTAATGGTTTAGCATTAGTAAATGCTTCATTATTTGCATATTGAATTGAACCACTATGATTAATAACAATTCTTCCATTACCTGGTGCAGTTATTTTGATTATACATAAATTTTTATTATTTACATATAAATCTTCTTGTTTACTATATTTATAACCATCACTAAATTTAATTTCACAATTATCTCCAGCTGTTACATATCCTGTAAAATCACTAGCATTTATATTATTGAAATATATAGTTTTAGTTTCTTCTTTAGTTTCTTTATAACTTTCATTTGGATTATTTGTGTATTTACCTTCGACATCTTTATAAGATAAATCTTCTACATCTTCAAATCTAATAACTTTTTCATTATCAGAAAACCATGCAAATGATTTATATTTTTCAGCCAAAGTTCCGCCCCAATCTTTAGCATTATTTAATAAGCCTTTAAATTCATCATCAGTTCCAATAGCCATATAATGATATTTTTCATCACTCCATTTATTTCTTGTTATGGAATTATTACTAATAACATTAATATTTAATAATTCATCATTATAAGCATTGATCCATCCTATTTTTAATTTACTTGGTGCTGCTACAACTCTTACTGTTACTTTTCTTGATTTAGGTCCTTTTACCCAAATTCCTGTTCCAGGTCTAGCATTAAATGGATCTCCACTATCTAAAACAATATCTCCTGTTTTATTTGGTGATGGAAAATATGCACTTACGACATATTTATTAATTGTATTAGTTTCATCTTTCCAAGGTTTATATTCCATCATATATATTTGTCTTTTTAAATTTTCTTCTTTATCTTTATATATTCCATCCAAAAATATTGGCATATTTTTCAATTCATCATTTATGTGATATACATTAATTGAAATGTATTCGCTAACCTTAGAAGTATCTAACATTTCATTTCCATCTTCATCAACAATTGTTATAGCATCTTTATCAATCGTTGGTATAAAATCAAATGATAATGGAACACTATTATCACCTTTAGTTTTTAAATTGTCAATATGACATGTCTCTGGTACTATAATTTTTAAAGTACCATTTGGATGTAACATACATTTAGCACCTACCAAAGCTACTCCGTTTTTTGCAATATATCCTTCATCAATAACTGAATCAAGAGCTTCGTCAACTAAATTAACACCATTTTTCCAAATAGTTATTGAAACACCATTAATAGTTGTAGTTACTTCACCTTCACCACTAAAATTAGCTTCTAATATTTGATTTAATTTTTCTCTATATTGACGTTTTATATTATAAAGAGCTAAACATTTTTTACTAAAATAATATACATTAATACTAAATGAACCATATGGAGTATCTAAGTTAGTTATACCGGGGTGTTTTGATACTTCAGTTACAAATGCTTCAGCAGGTACATATAATTGATTACTACCTAAACCTCTAACATTATCTTTGGTTGTAGCATAAAAATACGTATCACCTATTCCAATTGCTTTTACATTTAAATTAAATGAATTTTTATTACTATTTACGGTACCGGGTGAAGTAGTAGTCCAGTCAAAACTATCTTCTATATTTGAATGATCGGGTGATCCTTTTGATAATTCAATTATATGTTCACCTTTCATATCATAAAACCAACTTAAATAATCAGATGTTCCAAAATTGTTATCTTGTGTAGATAAAGTTATTGGAATTGAAATAGTATCACCAACATACATTACATAATCAAATTCATGTTCTGCATTTCTATCATATGTTCCGTCTGGTAATATATCATCTACATCATAATCATGTTCTGCTGTAAAAGGTATATCAATAGCTATTGTTTTATTTCTAGTAACACGTACTTGACATACATCATATTTATTATATTTTGGATTAATTGCAGTAATCCAAACAGTGTTAGCAAATCTACTTTCACTAATGTCATCATTACCATATACATCTAATTCTTGTTTACCTTCCCTAATAGCGGTAATGATACCTTTATCATTTACTTTAACTAAACTAGAATCAGATGATAACCATTTAATATTTGTATTTATCGCATTAGCAGGTTCAACACTTGCAGATAATTGCATACTATTATTAACAGGTAAATAATATCTATTAAAATCATCATCATCATATTTTTCATTAGTAACTCTTTCACCAGTACTAACAAATTCACCATCTGTTGTAAATGTTTTACGTTCATTCATATGATCATAATATTCATAATCAGTATCATTTGGTGAAGTATTAATTGTTACTTTTTTAACTGTAGTATCAATACCAATGATTTGCATTTCTGCAGTTATACTTGGATCATCTACACTATATGCAATTAATTTACCAGTTCCTGCTTTTCTAACATACATTTCATCATTAGAATCTATACCAAAGAAATTATTATTTTTATCATCACTTTCAAATTTTACTCTTACATCAGTTATAGAAGCACCTTCAGGTTTTACTCTAACATAATATGCTTGATGATCACCATCTACATATAATGTCATACTATTTCTATCAAAATTTATTTCAGATACATCTACTTTAATAGCATTTATATTTATAATAGCTGAAATATCAGGAGGATTAAAGCCCAATGGTTCAACTACACCTGTATTAGGATTATAATATTCTTTATCATTTTCATCATTTGCCTTATCAGGCTGTTCTGGATTATCAGGTTCAGGATATTTAATAGTACAAATAATATTAACAGATCCGGCATTAACTATTTTTAAATTACCATCTTTATCAATTATAGCTACACTCGTATCGTCACTAAACCAATTTACTTCTTTATATGTAGCATTATCAGGATATACAATTGCATATAATGATTTTTCAGATAGCATCTTTAATTCTAATTCTTTATCATTTAATAGATTCATGTCCGAATCATTTTTTTCATAAACTTCTATTTTACTACAAAATATATCTTCTTTAGTCATTACTATATTTGCAATAACTAAATTACTTGTTTCTAATATTGAAGGCAAATTATATTTAGTACTACCATTAAATATAATTTTACATTCATTAGATTTAATTACAGTCATTTTATTATCTTCTATTGTAATATTTTCATTAACATCTAAACTATCTTTTTTAGTAGAACTAAATACACAATCAGATTCTATGTTAATTATTTTACCACTTAAAGTTTCACATACTACTTCATTTAATAAAATATTATGTAAATCAGTAACATTTAAATCGATAGCACTAATATGACTAGTAATTGTTCCATTATCTATTTCAGTAATAACTTTATTATTTATTTTCCATGTTAATTTTTTAATTGAATCAATAACACTAATATTATTAAACTCTACATTATTAGATTGTGGCATTTGTAATGATGAAGTTAATTTAATTATAGGATTATTAACTTCATTTATACCTTTAATTAGAAATGCATTGTTATATGCATTTCTATCGATAGTAATATCTTTAGAATCTGTAGACAATAATACATATGATGATATATTTTTACAATCAGTTACTTCAAATCTACCATGATCAAAATATCCATTCAATACTTTAACGTAAAATGTTTTAGGTTTATTTTTTTCAATATAATATTGTTTATCAGTAACTATATCAGTTTCCTGTGAGGTATCTGATAAAAAGTAAATATAATAAACTGATTGTTTTATTTTATCAATATCAGATTCATCTTTATATGAAATAAGTTGTAAATCTTTAGGTAGTATAACATTTTCTAATGAACTACTTTTAGTTAATTTAATTGATATAGTAGCTTGATCTTTATATGGTGTTATAATCATTTTCATATTTGTTAATATTGCACCAGATTTGTATACATTTGATATTCTAACTAAATTTATATTATTTGATGTAATATTAAAATTATTATAAATAAAATCAAAACTGTCAATATCTTTAATTGAATTATCAGAATATTTTGCTTTTAATTTTATTTGTATTTCAGATTCTGTTTTATCATCTTTAATTGGAACTAATAATGGATTAGAATTATAACCCCACATAATTTCTTTTATTTCTGGAATTTCTTTTACAACAATAATTATATTAGGATCACTAACATTATTAATGTTATATTTAGAAACGTCTAATGTTCCAAATTTATTAGACTCAATTTCGTAAGTACCTGGTTTAACTGCTGTAATAATATTTGAGTTTGATTTAAATGTTCAACCTACATTTTGTTCTTCATCATTTAATGAAAAGTCTTTTTTATTTATAAACTCTCCAAAAACTTCCTTTGTATTTATGAAAACCATTTTATCAATTTTTATTTGATCTCCAGGATACATTTCAACATATGGAATACCAGCATCTGTATATGTTACATATACATTTTTATATACATGCTTTATTTCTTCACCAGCATAAATTACTGTTAAATTATATATTTTATCATATGATTCTAAAATGTCTTGATAATTATTCATGTTTATCACCTCCGTGTGTATAAACCTTAGTAGTTCCATCATATGTTTTAGGATCTAAATAAATTGTATTACCAGTCCAATGTAATGTTCTTTTATTTATTTTACCTTTTTGAACAAAATGAATTGGATTTTCTAAATCATTTAAATTGAATAATGATTTATTTGAATTATTTGGAGTCCAGTCAATATATATATCATAATAAGGATCTAATTCGGTATTAGGTAATTTCTTTTCATATCTAATATTCATGTTTTTAAATACATCACCTAAAGAATATACATCAGGTAAATTTATTTTTATCTTTAATACGCCACTTGCATTTTCAGAATCAAATTGTGTTACAAATAATGGAATATTTAAAAATCCGCTCTCTTGACGTATTTTAGATAATTCTTCATTAGATACAAATCTTATTAATTCTGTTCCAGTATATTCTCTAACAGGATTACCAATATCAAATATAGAATATTCAAATTTATATCTTGGATCTGTTACTCTATCATATTCTTCGAAACTATTAGTTAAATCTCTACCATGTTTATCAGTCATATGAGTATCTTTCATAAATGACCATTCACGTTCTAAAATAGCTGTTCCATCATAAGTAGATAATTGTTCTGAATTATTATGAATTTCAGAAAATCCTATCATGTTAGAATCTGAAATTTTATATCTATCTTTTTTAGATAATATTACATTACCCGCAGGATCCATTATATCTCCATATTTATTTACAAAATATTTTGTAGCTTCCATAGTAGTAATTTTAGTTTCAGAATCTGTAGTAACTCTCATTAAGTATGCTTTTTTACCAATACTAGTAGTTTCACTAAAAGGTCTTTTAGTCCATGTAAGAGTGATTGCTTCACCATCAGTATCTTTAATAAACTTTCTAGTAATCATGTCTACATGCCAATTATATTTTTTATTAGTTACAGAATCATACACCTTCCAGACGATTGTAGACACTCCATTAATATACATTGATTCTTCTATTAACTTGAAACTAGTTTTGTTTTTATTTGAATCATATATTATTAAATCATCATTAGATAAATAAAATCCACTAAATGTTCCATCATCTAATAATTTAAAATAAGTATTCATTACTTTAGCAGGTTGAGATACATCAAAATACATTCCTGTATATACATCTCTTCCATCAACACGTTTATAAATTCTAGTTTCTTTTATAAATTCATTATTCCAAACGCTACCATTATATAATATCTTACCAGTTTCTTGATCTACATGTCTGTTTAAATCGTTACCATAATTATCATAGAATTTACCATCTACTAATTTAACTCCTATAAATCCCCACATATTGGAATTTTCTCCAGTTGAATTACTTATATTATATGGAGCTAAACCTGGTATTGCAATAAAAGGATCAACACCAGAATCTTCTAATTCTCCCCAAGTTTTATATGATATAATTTTTTCTTTATCAATATCTTCAAGAGATACTCCCCAAACATAGTCTTCTAAATCTTTCCATTTATAATGTTTTATTGCATGAACATCTATTTTTACTTCCCAACTATTTCTAACCCAAATATCAATATCATTTATAGATAATAATTTACCAGTAATATAATCATACTTCATTATAGAATATTCATCTGTTAAACTAATAGTCTCACTAGAACTAATAGATTGAGCAGGTACAATTTCTATTGCAATTCCAGCTGGTCTAACAGTTTCTAATAATTCATTTAATATTGATAAATAAGAATGATCGTATAAATATATTTTTATTTTTTTAATCTTTCTACCATATTTATCTATATCTTCATCCATGTCAATACTAAAAGATCTTTCAGAATCTAATTCCATAGGATCTCCTAATAATGAAATAGCCATAGCTATTGCCAATGTAATACCAATTTCATTACCTCTATTACGAACTAAAAGAGGATATAATTTAGTAATCCATCTATTAGTTAAAACTCTTTCACGTGGATTATAATCATATCCTACATAATTAGATAATAAAGGTAATAATCTAGCTTTACACTTTAATGGATTTAATAAATTTGGAATGAACATATCAGTATTTGATTTTATAACTGTAAATGCAATATCTACAGCTCTTAAGAATACTTGAAATTCTCTATTATTTCCAAAGTATTCAGGTACAAAATTTCGTGAATTAAATAATGACTTTTTAGCCAAGAGAATTTCACCTCATTTCTATAAACTTTTTATAATTTTATTTTAATTGTTAACGTATACAATAAAAGTCTACTAAATTAATAGTAGACTTAATAGTTTTATTTAACATTTTAATGATGACTTATTGTAGCAATTGTATTATCTAAATATGGACAAATATGATGTTCTAATTCATTATTATCGTGATCAGAATATGTCAATATGATAAAGTCTTCATAATTATTTTCTCTAATTATTTTTCTAATATTAGCAATACGTTTTTTTAATTCTTTATCGTATATTTCTTCAAATTCTTTTGACTTAATCCAATCATAATATTCATCACAATATGATTTATATGGATTCTTTTTATCTTCAACATACCATTTAAGTGGTATTTCAATTCCATTTCCATATTCTATAATCACATCTTGTTTAGAAATTGAATTTGCATTTTTAACATCGTATATTAATCGTAATATATCTTCATCAAATTCATTATACTCAAATTTATTAATGTTATTATTTAATTCAGCAGTTCTTGTATTTTTATTTTTAAATCCTAAAATAAAACTACTTGAGCTAGAATTAGTAACAAAATCAGTTCTAATTTTCAAAATTAACCATCCCTTCCAGATCCTTGATCAAAATCAAATTCAAATAATGTTCCATATTTTTTAGTAACGTCATCATATACTTTATCATAATGTCTATTTAAATCTTCTTCAGGAATATCTCCATATTTATCTGTTTCAATATCATCGTAATCACTGTCAACATAATAAATATTGTCAGGATTTATTTCTTTTATAGTTGGAATACAATCTGCCCAACACCAATCATTATTTGCAAAATCTTTACAAATATCTTTATAATTATCAATAATATATTGTCCTGTATAAAATCCATTATATTGATTTAATGGAATATTATTCTCTTTAATATATTTTTCAATAATTTCTTTGCTAGTTATTGGTTTGCCAAAAATACAAATAAAACTAGCACTACTAGAATTTGTAACAAAATCTAATCTTATTTTCATTTATTCATCACTTTCTTTTACGTCTTTTTTCAAAATTATATAAATCATTCTTTCTACAAAATTCATCTAACTTTTCTAAAGTTGTACATCTAATAAATTCATCTTTAATATCTAAAGGTATTCTAGCTGAACATAGCAAATCTACATATGTTTTAGTACCTCTAAAAAACATACCTACATACCCATCATCTAAATATTCATACCAAGTTAATAATAAAATTGGTAAAAATTTAGTTATGAATTTTTTAAGAGTATCTATAATTTGTTTATTAAATGCATTAGGACATGATTTTTTATCCATATGCCCTGCTAATTTAACTTCAAAATTATAATTTTTATCAAAAGTTATTGATGGAGATGTTTGTGTAGTATCACTTTGACTAGTTCCACCATCAAATTTAATTCTTGGTCCATGTCCTGCTTGGACTTGAGAAAAATAAATAAATCTACAATCTAAATTTTTAAATAAAGATTTATCTAATTCTTCATTCATTAATTTGGACATCTCCATTAATGGTTTACCTTTATCATATGATATTTTTATATCGTGTTCAGCTTGATGCATTAATTGTAAGTTTTCAAATAAATTCATTTACTTATCATCCGCATCATAATGTTCTAATTCACAATACGATTCATAATCAACTGCTTCAGTAATAGATTCCATTACCAAATTTTTAAGATCATCAAACATTTCTTTAGGACTATCTGTATTAGCACCTTCAACTAAATGTGAAATAGTAATTCCAATTGAATTTACTAATGCTAAAACAATATCGTCAAGATTTCCACGAATTGAAACAGTAGCAGTTTCATCTTCTCTAATATCAACATTTAAAATACTATTAGCTTTGTTTTCTTTCATTTTTAATTAATCTCCTTTAATATATAATATTTATTCTTCTACTAAATAATAAGTAACTACTTTTAAATCTTCAGGTAAATTATTTTCAAGAAATGGTTTTTCTTTATAATCAGCATATTTTACTTTAGATTCATAGTATTCTTTATAATTATTTAATGCATTTGTAACAGTACCTAACTTCTCATAAAATTTATGAGGTGGATTTGCTATAGCCTTATTATAAACCAATTTATTAGTTTTAATATTTTTAATAGCATATAGTTTTAATATTTTATCTACATTAACATAATTCATTTTTAATGTAGTATCTGGAAACGTTTCATGCAATTCTTCTTTATTATTAAAACCATTATTAATTAATCT
>DJSP01000039.1:13158-20076 GCA_002438065.1 Caryophanales bacterium UBA6331
CTATAAGAACCACTCCATCTGAATTTGTTATAACTTTATAATTCATATTTATTCATTCTCCTTATTATCTTCAAAAACTAAATTACATTTTATTCCATACCATTCATTTAAAAGTTCTCCTGCTTTTTTATTGCCATTAATAAACAATTCAAGTAATGTAGATTTCATATGATAGCATGGTTCACAATGTCCACATTTATCTTTATCTCCATTACCTTCACAAGATGTACACAATTTTAATAAAGTCTGATTATTTTCTATAAAATACATCATAATATCTAATTTAGTTTTATTTATAGTAAGTGGAGTTTGTAAATTAACATTATGTTTACCTTGAATAAAACACGCTTCTTTTACAATATTTTGCATACTATTAATTAATCCAATGCTACTATCATTTGCAATATAACCAAAATAAATATTACTATTACTTGGAATAATAGGAATGATTTGAGATAACCAAATAATAGGTTGACTAAATCCAGTACTATTATTTGTATCTACATTCTTAGTAACTTCATACTTAACTTGAGTATTTATTTCAATATAATTAAATTTAATACTTCTATAAATATCTTTTAAATATCCAAGAATTTGTTTTCTTCTTTTTTCTTCTCTAATATTTTTATCTTCATTACAAAGATTATGATGAAAAGATACTAACGTTATTTCTTTATTAGAAAGTAATCCAGTTTCAATAAGATAAATTATAAGGTATGTAGAATCAAACCCTCCAGACCAAGCTACAACATCATTCATGATTACATACTCCTTACCAAATAAAATCAATTTTTTCAATCTTTGCAATACTTCCATTTAATGGCATATATACATTAGCACTACCCATTCTTTTTACATCTTTGTTTAATACTTTAGTATCAACAATAAATTCAACAACATCATTATTACTTGCATATTGATGAGTACTATTTGTATGCATATCAGCTTTTTGATCTCCAAGTATTCCATAAAATACATTTCCTGTATTTGTAGTAATTCTATACTTACCTGTAATATCAGTTCCATAATATGAACCTAATGCAATTACATAATAATCATCAGGTATTCCTAAATCATTTTCACCAATAGCTCTAAGAAATCCTTCAGAATCAATATAAATCCAATTATTATTAATATTATTAACCATTTTATATTGAGGACTAGATTTATCAGTAATGCATCTATAATCCATCCATGTTTTAAATGATGATTGAATATTTGGAACTCCCATATCTGTATATGTAACATCTACTGCTTCAGCGGATACAGTAGTAAATAAACTACATGCAATTAATCCTAACATCATTAACTTCTTTTTCAATATTATGTACCTCCAAAAATTTTTCTATAAATTATATAATATATTTATAATTCAAGTATTATTTTTTACATTTATTAATTTTATTTTAACCAATAAGGAATATCTCTTTTAGTATATTGAAGTATATGTTGTTTTTCGCCAATATAATAATTCCTATATGATTGAACTACTGAATCTACTTTATATTTATCTGGCATTGCACAAGGCATTTTAGTTAATCCTATGTCTTTTAAAGCAGGTATTAATAATGATTTACATATATCACCTGCTTTATGATTTCTATTATTATATCTATATTTATATTCATCATATAAAATTAAAGTATAATCTCTTAGCCATATCCAATTACTTAATGAACTTCTAACCCAAATAGCTATAGGATGTTTCTGATGAGATAACTTATAAGGTGAATAATTATCCATACCACAAAAATAATATGCACTACACAATAATTGAACATGTTCTGTTATCATTTTAACTACATGTTTATTACAAGTATATTCTGCTGATTTATGCATATCTTCATCCAATACAAATACATTCATAAAAATAAAATCTTCTTTCATAATTATTTATATTAGATTTATTATTTATAAATTAATTAAAAACTATACATATTAAATACTAAGTCTACCTTCAACTGGATATTTCCAACAATTAGTAGCATTACTAATATCAATATCACCTTTATAACCATATGATTGAGCTTTAAAAAAGTTTTGAGAATGATCAAATATTTCAATAATATTATCATCATCTAAATTTAATTCTATTATAGCAATGTCTTCTGTCATATATCTAAAAGATACAAATTTGAGAGCATCTTGTTTAGATTTAGTTAAATACACAATTCCTTCCATACTTGTGTTTATCTTTTTATCATTAATAATTTTTAAAAGATTCTCATAAGATGTTCCATGATAATATTTACTCATTTTATTTACCTCTATTTATTCTTTTAGATTTCTTTTTCATTTTATTAATTCTTTTGTATTTTTGTTTATTCTGTTTTATCTTTTTCTTTTTATCTGGATTTGTAAAAATAAATCCATTATTTGATTCTTGCATTATATATCCCATTGATCAGTCTCCTTATCATATACTTTCTATAATTTACTATCTGATTCTACAGGTACTTTAACAACATTAATACTATTTAGATTTTTGTGTCTAACACCGTAAAACCTTTTATAATTTTTAGCAGCTTGTTCAGTGTTAAATATTTTTAATATTTCATATCCATATTCATAATTATGAATTACTAACCATACGTTATTAACATCTTTCATTTTAAAATCACTAAAATGAATTTTAATATAACTGCCTTCATAATTACTATGAAGCGATGATTCTACACGTCCATCATTATTTAGATTATCAATATTAACATTATCTATCTGTTCTAAAATAGATTTAAATAAATCCAATAAATCATATGTAATACGAGTACTTGCTTTAATATTCATAAATATTTTTTCAAGTATACTTTTTGATTTAGTTTTAATCACATCAATGTTATCATCACTATAATTAAATTTACCAATGTAAGTATCATCAACATATGTTAAATTTAAATCCTCAAAATTATTTATTGAATAATCTAAATCAGTTACTAAATTTATTTCCATTTGAACGTTCATATAAATCTCTCCTTTAAAATATTAATGATAAAATCAATGTAATAATAATTAATATTATACCTGATGTAAATACAAATATCGATTTTGGTTTTAATTCATCTTCGGTAATAATATCCATCGATGCAATAAATATTAAAAATATTGATACTATTGTTATAGCCTCTAACATTGCAATTCTCCTTATATATTAAAATACAATATAAGTGCAATCTTTATTCATATCATCATAACAATAAATATTACAATTATGTTTTGCATTATATTTATCTATTGTGTTGGTAATTTGCCTAAATGATTTACCTGATATTTCCATATAATCTTTTGTATATTCATCAATTCTAATTTTTAATCCAGTTTCTTTTTCAAAATCTTTGATATTAATGTCCATTATTCATTCTCCTCTTCATTATTTCCAAATATCTGGTTTGCTTCATTTGTTATAAATTCTTCTGAAAATATATTTATTTCAGGATCTGCTTCAAATGCTCGTAATGCTCTAGAAGCTCTAAGTTCATTTTCAAAATCATCTGACATTTTAGCTCCAGATATAAAATTATTTAAAAAATCAACCACACTATTATATTCATGGAAGTTTTCATTAATTTCTTTTTTAGTTTCTTTATGTTCAATTATTCTATATTTTCCAAAGTTAGTACAATAAAATTCGGGTATTACAATTTCAGCATCTTCATTTTCATAATATTCTTTACTACTATAATATAATCTTTTATCTTTAAATGATACATGATAACATCTATTACTTTTTTCTCTATCATCCCAATATGATCTAAATACACTTATATCGTTTTCAATACAATATGCTATAAGTTTTCCATATTCTTCAATATTTTTAATCAAATATACTTTCATTTATTATTCTCCTCTTCAACATGTATTTCATAAATTATTTCTTCAGGATGAGGCTGATTATAATCTGTATAATCTTCAAATAAACAACAATGATGACATTTATTTTCTTTATTACCTTTACATAATGGATATGGTTCATTGTTAGAAATATAACATTCAGGTTTTTTTTCATCTTCATTATGAATATTATTAATAACTTTTATATTTCTAAATATAGATAAAAATTCAATCCAATTCCAATTACCAAACCAAAAACATCCATCTCTAAATATAATTGCTTGAGTAATTTTTGTTTCATTATATTTGTAAGCAGTAACTATATCACCTTCAAATATAAGAGTACCATCATCATCAATCATAGTTGTACTTAACATTATTGTTTCAGGAATAACTTCTTTATGTGATAAATAATATCCAGTTTCATATCTTTCATCAGAATATTCATAATATATATAATAGTTTCCACTATATTTAACTAAATAACCTTTAATCCATTCGTTATTATCTTTTCTTTTTGCTTTACATAAATATTTATTATCATTTATTTTCATCTTATTTATCCCTTTCTAAATATTATTTATTGGGGCAAATATTCAGGTTATGGTCTTTACACCAATTCACAAAATCAGTAGCTGATAACAATCTTGCTAATTCAGTTATTGTATAATCTTTATCTTTATAAGTTTTTAAAATTTCTTTTACCACATATGATTTAAAGTTCTTTTTTGATACGCACATGGTTTCCAAAAAACCAATATGTCCTGAAATATATTTTTTCTTAAAGATTGATATATCACATGAACATAGTAATAATTTATTATTCCACGCCTCATCAAAATTTGTAATTTTTAAAGAATCTAAATTTGGAATTTCACCATAATGTAATGAACATTTGCAAAAACCTCTATCACATAGCTCTATATCATTTAAATATACTTTTGGAATAATTCTATATAATTGATTCATTCTTCTACCTCCGGCGATTTAGGTAATGGTTGCCAGTGTGTAACTGCATTATCAGGAAGCCAACCGTAAACATAACTATCCCATGCATTGTTGCCTCTATAATTTGCTATAATTATTTCTTTATCTTCTGAATTATAAACAAGTACAAAATTATCATCTTCTGGCAATCTATCTTTAACATTTATCCAATTACTTGAATCTGTATGTCGTTTTTCAATATTTTTATATTTCATCTTATTCACCATATTCTTTATTTAATTCATGTAATATATCTTTCATTGTAACTTTCTTTAATTTGCAAGTATCAGGTCTTTTATAATAATCTTCAGATTTAAAAGGTACATTTCTACCACATTTATTATGAGTACTAAATCCAACTGGACAACTAGTACACGATTCTGGAAATTCAAAACATTTTAAATGTTCATAATCTAATTTACATCTAATAAATATTTCAGCACCATCATTAGTATATTTCAATTGTTTATAAATCATTTATTTATCTCCTATTCATTAATTTCTTCAAAATATTCTCTAATAGTATCAGATAATACATTAATCCAAATAGGATTATGAATATTAATACTAATAAGTTTTATAGCTGGCTTTATACTAGCTAATTCTGATCTATTTTTACTTATTTCGAATTTATCTCCAACATTTATAATTATCTGTTCATCTTCCATAATAGAACCATCTTCATCATATTTTGGTAAAGTAAAAGATTCTTTACATTTATAAACAATACTCATTTTAAATTCCTCCTAATGATCATTTCTATGTTTAGAAAAATAATCTTGAATAATTTTTATTCTTTTCTTTTCATCATCAACATCATTATCAATTAATACCTTTTGCAATAAATAAACATCACTATGCAATATATTATTTGCAAAATATGAATTAACCATAGCTAAAGCACACATCATATCACTTTCTGTCCAATTACTAACTGACATTGTTGTAGATAAATCTTCAAATAAATAATTATCACAATGAGTACACCAACGTTCATATTCTTTATATTTTTCTTTAAGTGTATTATTATTTGGATTATTACCTACATAGAAAGCTTTTCTATATCCACATTTAGGACACCTTAATTCTACATAGCCATTAAATATTTGATTTTCAGTCAACATATTAACTAATCCCTTTCTTTATCTAATTCATATTCCCATTTATAAGTATCTATATTATATAATTTCATAGCTCCAATTATATTATCAACATCTTTCATTGATATATTTTTAAAAGCTAATAATTGCAATACCGATGTATTAAGTAAATCTCCAATAGTATTAATATTATTATTCTTTAAAACAATATATGATCTGATAGATATATCTAAAGAACTAATATCAACATTTAATACATCTTTAGAGCCTTCTTCATATTCAATCCAATTAATTATTTGTCCACAGTCAGGACAATGTTTATAATGACGTTCAGATAAATAATCGCCACAGTGTGGACAACATGGAAACCAACCTGCTGGAAATTCTTTCATAATTGGAGCTCTTTTAGTAAATAGAGAACAAACTTCTCGAATAGTATTTTCTTCTCTAACCTGAGTAACTTTACTTGACATTACAATATTCTGTAAATTAGTAACGATTTCTTTTTCATTCATCATATTAATAATTCTCCTTTTAATTAATAGAATATTTATTAAGTAATTCTATTATTTTATCTTTTACTAAATCTAATTCAGTATAACCTTTATTTGATAATTGTTTAGCTAACCATTCATGATACTCTTTCATAAAATTATATAGGTTATCTTTTGAAAATTTAGGAATTGAATTATTTTCTTTTCTTTCAATATCTTTTAACCATTTATTAATTTTATCATAATAACAGTCTTCCCAATATCCCCATAATTGTTGAAGTATAAAATCATATTTAGGATATTTATTTTTTAATTTAAGTTTAGATACTTCATTGCAAACAGCATATAGTTCAGTAGTCCAATGATTTATAGTTGAAGTACGTCTCCATATAAAAATCATTATTAAGTTCTCTCTTCTTTGTTTTTCACTATTTCGTAAACTATTTTTTATATCATTTCTATCATCAGCAAATTCATTGTACATTTGTAGTACTTCAAATAAATTTAAC
>DJSP01000107.1:0-29107 GCA_002438065.1 Caryophanales bacterium UBA6331
TTATTGCATGGTAGTTGACAGTAAAAAAAGAGATATATTATCACTATATCGTGATGATATAAATAAACATGGCAATAATAGTAAGAAATTAATTGCAATGTATGATAATATTCCGGGACAATTATCTAATGGAAGTAAAAAATATAAACTTTCCTCAATTGATAAATCGGCAAGAAATAATAATTATGAAAGTGAATTAACTTGGTTAGAAGAAGCCAAAATTATTAATTTATGTAATAATGTGACTGATCCGAGTATAAGTTTAGCATTAACTAAAGATGAAAATAGTTATAAATGTTATCAATCTGATGTTGGATTACTTGTTACGCAAGCATTTATAAATAAACCTTTTGTAGAAAATGATATATATAAGGCAATACTATTTGATAAACTAAATATTAATCAAGGTATGATTATGGAAAATTTTGTTGCTCAAACTCTTAAGTCAAAGGGATATGAACTTTACTATTATTCTAAAAATGATAATAATGTTATAGAAAATAATATGGAAGTAGATTTTCTTATTGTACAAGATAAAAAAATTAATCCAATTGAAGTAAAATCAGGTAATTATAATAAACATACATCAATAGATAGATTTAAAGATAAATTTAAGAAAAGTGTTGGTACTAGATATGTATTACATACTAAAGATTTGTCTGTTCAAGATGATATTGTTTATTTACCACTTTATATGGCAATATTTTTGTAGCAGATTAATGATTAAAAGTTCTTGAAATATGAAATTTTAAATGATAGAATAGTTTTTGTAATGCGATGAGTATATATAAGTAGTTAATTATGGATTTAAAGAGAGTAGATATAATAGCTGAGATTATCTATAAATATAAGTAGTTAATGAATTTCAGTATAGGAGCGTTAATCGTTTAGGGCGTTAACCTATTAAAGTGTATGAATAAAGTTCATAAACTAAGGTGGTACCGTGCAGTATTTTGCACCCTTAGATTAGTGAACTTTTTATTTTGGAGGGAAAAGTTATGAAGGAAAAATTAGATTTACTTGTCAAGAATGCGGAAGAAAAAGCTAAAGAAATTAAAACAGAAGCAGATTATTTAAATATTAAGTCTTTATTTTTAGGTAAGAAAAGTGAACTTAGTGAGTATATGGCTGGTATTAAAGATATGTCTTTAGAAGAGAAAAAAGAATATGGACCATTATTTAATAAAGTAAAGAAACAATTAGAAGAACTATTTAGTAATAGTTTAGATAATGCTTTAAATGGTGATAGTGATAAGTTTGATCCAACTATTAATAGAGATGTAACTTATGGTTCTTTGCATCCTGTTACAATTATTGGTAGAGAAGTTACTGACATTTTAAAAAATATGGGATTTATGGTTATGGCTGGTCCAGAAATGGACAGTGAATATTATAACTTTGAGGCTTTAAATATTCCTAAAACTCATCCAGCTAGAGATATGCAAGATACTTATTATTTAGATAATGGTATGCTTCTTAGAACTCAAACTAGTGCTGTACAAGTAAGAGGTATGAAAAAATATGGAGCACCTTTAAAAGTATGTGTACCAGGAAGATGCTTTAGAAATGAAGATTTAGATGCTTGTCATGAGAATACTTTCTTCCAATTAGAAGGTATGGTTATCGATGAAAATATTTCAATACCTAATTTAATTTATACTATGGAAGGTATGCTTAAAGAAGTATTTAAGAAGGATGTTAAGGTTAGATTAAGACCGGGATATTTCCCATTTACAGAGCCGGGATTTGAATTAGATTGTTCATGTACTATTTGTGATGGTAAAGGTTGTCCTACTTGTAAGAATTCAGGATGGCTTGAGTTATGTCCTTGTGGTATGATTCATCCAAATGTTTTAAAAGAAGGCGGAATTGATAGTACTAAATATTCAGGTTTTGCGTTTGGACTTGGTTTAACAAGACTTGCAATGATGAAATATAAAATTGGTGATATAAGAGTATTAAATTCAGGTGATTTAAGATACTTAGAAAAATTTAATGTAAAGTAGGTGTTTAAAAGTGAAAATTTCTTGTAATATATTAAAAAAACATCTTAAAGATAGTGATTCTATTGATTTTAAAGATGTATGGAATAAGTTTACGATTAGAACTGCTGAGGTTGAAGGTGTAACTGAGGTAGGTAAAGATATTGATGGAATAGTTACTGGTAAGATTCTTACTTGTGTTAATCATCCAGAATCTAAAAAATTACATGTTTTAACTGTTGATGTTGGAGATGAAGTATTACAAATTGTTTGTGGTGCTCCGAATGTAAGAGTTGGAATGATAGGTGCTTGTATTAAGGTTGGTGGACATATTGGAGGTATTACGATTGAACCTAGACCTTTAGTTGGTATTTTATCTTATGGTATGATGTGTAGTGGAAAAGAAATTGGTATTTCAGATGATCACTCTGGAATAATTGAATTTCCGGAAGATACTCCAGTAGGTGTAGATATTAAAAAATTATTTCCAATTGAAGATATAATTGTTGAGATTGATAATAAATCATTAACACATAGACCTGATTTATGGGGACACTATGGTATTGCTAGAGAAGTTGCGGCAATTACTGGTCATGATTTATTACCTTTAGATCTAGATAGAACTATTGTTGATAAGAAGCCTTTAAATATTAAAATAGATAATCCGAAATTATGTTATAGATATGTTGGTACTAAAATAGAAAATATTACTAATAATAAAACTCCTATGTGGATGCAAATATTTTTATACTATGCTGGTATGCGTTCTATTAATTTACTAGTTGATTTAACTAATTATGTTATGCTTGAACTTGGACAACCTATGCATGCTTTTGATTCTAGAGTTGTTAAAGATATAGAGGTTGGACTTGCTAATGATTTTGATACTTATACAACTTTAGATGGAGTTCAAAGAAAACTTACTAAAGATGATTTAATGATTAAAAATGATGGTGAGTATTTCGCAATTGCCGGAGTAATGGGTGGACAAGATAGTGAAATTTTAGAAGATACTGATTCAATCGTGTTAGAATCTGCTACATTTGAAGCATCTACGGTTAGAAAAACGGCTGTTAGATTAGGACTTAGAACTGAAGCAAGTGCTAGGTATGAAAAGAGTTTAGACCCTAATATGGCAATTACAGCTGCTAGAAGATTTATTAAGTTGTTATTTGATGAGAATCCAGATGCAGAATATGGTTCTTGTATTACTGATGTATATCCTACAATTCAAAAAGAAAATGAGATTATATTAGATAAAAATTATTTATATAAATATATGGGATTTAATATTAGTGATGAATTAGTTATAAATATTTTACAATCTTTAGATTTTATTGTTAAGAATACACCTAGTGAGTTTAAGATAACTGTTCCAACATTTAGATCAACAAAAGATATAACTATTGCAGCTGATGTAATTGAAGAGATTTCGAGAATGTATGGATATGAAAATTTTGAACATGTTCCTCTTAAGATGGCTATGAGTTTTGGTAATCCAGAGAAAACTTATGATTTAGAATATAAAGTTAAGTATTTACTTGCTACTAAATATAATTTACATGAGATTAATTCTTATTTATGGAATAAGACTTCATTCTTAAAGAAAATAAATGTTGATGTTCAAAATGTTAAATTACTAGGTAAAAATGATGATAATATTTTAAGAAATGATTTAAATTTAAGCTTATTAGAAGCAAGTGTTAATAATTCAAATAATTATGATAAATTTGGAATATTTGAGATAGGTACTATCATTGAAGATAATAAGTCAAAGAGACATTTAAGTATATTATTATGTGATAGTATGAATGAAGAAGCTAATCTTTATTATCAGTTAAAAGATATTGTTAAATATTTATTTAAGGCTATTAAAAATGTAGATATTAAATTTGAACTTGGTTTAAATAGAGAATATTATATTAAAGATTTAACTTTAGATGTTATTGTAAATAATGTTGTTGTTGGAAAGATTAGTGTATTTAATAAGAATATTGCTAAAGAGATTGGTAAGAAAAAGACATATGTTTGTGCTGATATTGATTTTGACTTATTTGAAGAAATAGAAGATAAACAATATATTTATGAAGATGTAAGTAAGTATCCAAGTGTAAATCTTGATTATACTATTACTGTAAATAATAATACTTTATATAATGATGTTGAAGAAATACTTGATAGATTTGGCGATGATTTAATTATAAAGAGAAGTTTAAAAGATATTTATGACAATGGAGAAAATAAAAACATAACTATTAGTTATGTGGTTGGTTCTAAAGATCATACTTTAAGTAATGAAGAACTTGCTAATTTTAAAAATAAATTTATTTCTTATGTTAGAGGCCATAATTTAAATATTAATGAATAAAAAAAATCTATGATTTAGTTCATAGGTTATTTTTTGTTTGGTTTGTGAGTTAATACTTTTCCTTTTGTTGCAAGATTCTTTCGTTTGTAATTTAGATTAAATTCTATATTACCGGAAAATTCATCTATGTTTATCATCGTGATATTTATTTCATTTCCAATTTTATATGTTTCACCAGTGTAACGGCCTCTTAAAAAATGTTTTTTTGTTTTAGAAATTAAATCAAATGTATCTCCATTTATGTTATTAAAGTAAATAATTCCTTCAATTCCTTCTTCAGTTTTAACTATTAGGTGATCTCCCAAAATCATTTGAATTGTTGCATTATAGTTTGTTCCAATTTGTTCTTTTAAAGAGTCTAATAGGATTAGTTTAGCCGCTTCAGCTTCAGCTTGATCATATAATCTTTCTTTACGTGTTGCTTCTCTAGCTATGTTATCAATTTCTATTTTCTTTAAAGCATATTCTTTTTTAGGAATATTTGTTTCATATTTTACTGGTTCATAATTTTCTCTTATTATTAATTCGTCTGTATCATATAGTTCGAATAGGTCATCTAAACATTCATGAACTATGAAATCGGCTATTCTTCTGATTGGACTGGTAAAATGAGTATAAATTGGTAAATCTAATGCCCAATGCATTCCTTCTGTTGTTGTATATTTAGCACGTTTAAATGTTTGAAGAATTAGGTTACAAATTAAGTCAACTTGAGAATTATTAAATTTTTGAGCTTCTTTAATTATTTTTTTAACAATTCTTGGATCTTTTTCAATTTCTTTTTTATCAATATGAATTTCTAAATCTTCTAAAAGGTTACATAATGTGTAAATTTTTTGTTTATCACTTTCTTCATGAACTCGATATATTCCTGGTAATGACGAATTTTTTAGAAGCGTTCCTATTTCAGTGTTTGCAAGTATCATTAATATTTCAATCATTTTTTGAGCTGGGCCACGTTCTTCTTCAACTAGTGTTACATTATTATTACTGTCGATATTTACTTCGTGTTTTACTGCATTAAGTTCTAGTAAGCCTTCTTTTTCTTTTTTGTCCCATATTTTATCTGTAATTTCTTTCATTGGAGTTATATCTTTTATAAATGGTTCATATCCTTCTGGTGTAACTTCATTTTCTAGAATACTATTGACATCGTCATATGTCATTTTCTTTTTAGAATTTATTACTGATTTGCAAACTTTGGAATTAATTATTTCTCCATTTTGATCTATTTCAATAATTGCAGTTTTAGTTAATCTATCTACTTTTTCATTTAATGAACAGATGCCGTTTGCTAGTTTTGGATGAAACATATGAATTGCTGTGTTAAGCATGTAAAGAGTAAAATTTCTTTGAACTGCTTCATTATAAATTGCTGTTCCTTTTTTTACGTAATGATTAGGTTCAGCAATACTTACAGTGATTTGATAGTTTCCATTTGGAAGAGTTTCAATTCCAACAGCATCATCCATATCCTTTGTAGATATACCATCAATTGTAAAGATGGTTTTATTCCTAAAATCGTGATTTTTTCTAGCCTCAATATCACTTTCAGATACTTCATCAGGAATATTTTTTATTTCTTCATATACTTCTTCACAATAGTCAGGATTACATTCGTGTTCAATTGCAATTAAGGCTAGAGCTGGACTTAAATTAGTATCTGTTAATATGATTCTATCACTTACTAAATGACAATTAAATTCATCGTTTATTTTTTCTTTATCTGGTTTAACTAATACATAATCTCCATTTAGTAAATTCTTAAGTTCATTTTTATTTACTTTTAGGTTTAGTACTCCTTTAACATTATGTGGAACTAATATTTTTTTACCCTCTTTTTCTTTTACTTCACATAATACGGGTGATGATGTTCTTTCAATTATTTTAATTACTTTTCCTTCTTTAGGTTTTTTATTAGTGTTTAGATAATATATTACTTCATCGTTTGGTAAAGCACCATTTATTGTTTCTTTGTTTAGCATCAAATTAGTTCCATCATCAAGAACTAAATATGGATTACCTTTAGCGCTACTTTGAATTTTTCCAATGTGGTAATCATTAGGCATTAACTTATAAATACCATCTAATTCAATTAAAATTCCTTCATCTTCAAGAATAGATATTAAAATATCTGGTGATATTGAATTTGGTGGAGTAATTTTATTTATAATTTTGATTAATCCTGATTCATTTGATTCTTTTTGATTAATGTAATATTCTTTAACATTTTTAATTAGGTTAGATAAAAAATTTCGAGATACTAAGCTATTTAGTGGTAATTCAATTGTTTGATTATTAAATAAATTTATATATTCATTTTCTGTTTCATAAATAATATCTTCTTTGATTAATTTATCTATTATTTCATGTATTTTAGTTTGAATATCTGTTAATTTAATTATTTTTAAAACAAAATTATTTATATTAATCATTTTAGTATTTTTTATAAAATCAATTAATTTAGTATAATCTTTAATGTTAGATGATCTTAATTCTTTAATTAATTCTTTTTCTTGATTATCATTTAATGATATGTATATCATATCGTTTTTTTCAAATATTATTTTATTTTGCTTTAAGAATAATAAAATATCATTAATAGTTTTGTTAAAGTCAGTGTAATTTAAAAGATACGAAAATAAATCTTTTTTGGGGATTGTTTCATTATTAATGTTCATGTTAAAGTTACTTATAAGTTCAGCATTAACTAAATATGGATTTTCCTTTAATTTAAGTTCTAGTTCTTTTTCATTAGTATATTCTTTAAATAATTTATATTTATCAATATAAAAGTAAATTATTCCGTTAGATTCTAATAAGTTAATTAGACTATCTATGTCGACATTTAAGGCGTTACTATTAGATAAGTATTTTTTTAATTTATTTAAAGTTATGTTATTTTCTGACTTAAAAAAATATATTAAATCCTTTGATAAATTTTCAATTAAATTCATTTTATTTTCGTACATAATTTACCACCCTTTACAATTATTAAAACACAATAAATTTATTATGTAAATTAAAAATTTCAAAAAATTTTAATTTGATTTTTTCTAGTTAATTTGCTAGAATTTAATTAGAAAGATATTAACAGGTGTTATATGAAAAGTATAGGAGATAATTTAAAGTTATTTAGATTAAGATGTAATTTATCATTAACTGATGCTGGTAGTAAAGTGGGGTTATCTGCTCCGGGGTTGTTAAAATATGAAAGAAATAAAGTAAATCATTCTTTAGATAAATTAAATAAACTTGCTGATTTATATAATGTTACTTTAGATGATATTTTAAAAGTTGATGCTACGGCGATAATTAAATTTACTAATTTAAGGGTTGGTGCTAGTGTTAGTGAGGTAAAGAAAGAAAAAATTAAATCTTTAATTCAAAATAAAGTTGATAATTATTTTGAATTACTTGAGAAGTCTAATATTAAATTAGTTAATAAATTTGGCGTACATATTATTAATACAGTTAATGAAGCTGAAAGTTTAGCTACTAAGTTAAGGATTTTTTTTCAACTTCCTATTAATGATCCTATTTATAACTTGATATATTTATTAGAACAACATGATATTATTGTTTTAACTTTGGATAAATCAAATGTTACGGAGGGTTTTATTGGGTTTTATGAAAATATTAATAATATTCCTGTTATTATTGTTCCTAAGGAAGAAGATGGATATTCTCAAAGATTTAATGTTGCTAAGTTTTTAGGAGAGTTATTAATTATTTCTAATGAAAGTAATAAATCTAATTTAACTGATGCTTTTGCTTTATCTTTACTTGTTCCAACTAAATCTTTAATTAATGAATTTGGAGAAAATAGAAAAAAAATTAATTTTGAAGAAATTGATATTTTTAGTAAAGTTTATAGGGTAAGTTATAAGAATATAATTAAAAAATTAGAGATTAGTAATATTATAACTAGTAGTAATGCGAAATATTTGAATATTTATATAAATAAAGAAAATAAAAAAGAGCAATATTTTATGGAAGAGGCTTTAAATTATAATAAAATGCTTTATAAATTGAATGCTTTGGATATTATAAGTGATGTTAGTGGCTATTTATAGTTGCATTTTTGCATTTTGGCTAAAATATGGCTATGTTTTTCTTGACTTTTAGGTAAGTATCTCATATAATTCATATTGGTACATTTTTATTGGTTACTGATTTTTATGTGGGTGATAATTGAAGTAATTGATAAAGGAAGGATTTAAGAAATATGAAAACATTTATGCAAACTAAAGAAACTGTTGATCGTAAGTGGTATGTTATTGATGCTGCTGGTAAACCTCTAGGTAGAGTTGCTACTAAAGCTGCTCATATTTTAAGAGGAAAAAACAAACCTACTTTTACTCCTCATATTGATTGTGGAGATTATGTTATCATTATTAATGCTGGTCAAGTAAAATTAACTGGTAATAAATTAAATGATAAGATGTATTACAATCATTCTGGATTCCCAGGAGGACTTAGAGAAAGAAATGCTAAGACTATGATTGAAAAATATCCAGTTGAAATGGTAGAAAGAGCTGTTAAGGGTATGCTTCCTAATGGACCATTAGGTAGAGATATGTACCGTAAGTTATTTGTGTATGCTGATGATAAACATAATCATGCTGCTCAAAAACCTACAACTATAACTATTGATTAGGAGGATTAAGGATGAAAGAAATTACTGCTACAGGTAGAAGAAAAAGATCAGTTGCTCAAATTAGAATGACTGCTGGTAAAGGTAAAATTACTGTTAATGGAAAAGATATTAACGAATATATGCCTTATGGAACTTTAGTTCTTGATGTTAAACAACCTTTAGTTTTAACTAATAATGAAAATACTTTTGATATTGCTGTTAAAGTTAATGGTGGTGGATTCTCTGGACAGGCTGGTGCAATTAGACTTGCTATTGCTAAAGCTTTAAAAGAATATGATAAAGATTCTGATCAAAATAGAGATGATGCTTATAGTAAAATATTAAGAGCTAATGGATTCTTAACTCGTGATCCAAGAGTTAAAGAACGTAAAAAATATGGTCTTAAAAAGGCCAGAAGAGCTCCACAATTCTCAAAAAGATAGGTTTTATATTACAGTTTTATCTCATAAACTCTTTGTTTATGGGATTTTTATTTGGTTAGGATATCTATAAAACTTTATGAATTTTTATACGTAGCCAACAGGTAGCCAACAAAATTAAGATATAAAAAACTGCTAGAAATTATCTATTTATTTTTCTAACAGATTTTTTTAGTCTTCAATATTATTAAAGTTAAATAATTTATTATTAAAGAATTCTTCTAAAGTAATATTTAAAGCTTTACATATTTGATATATTACATATGAACTTGGATTATTGATATGACAATTAATTAAATCTCTTAATGTTGAAGATGGAACTGTTGACATCTCAGATAATCTATTCGGTGTAATACCTCTTTCTTCGCATATTCCTATTACTCTTTTGCTTACAGCTTCTTTAAATTTCATTTTTTCGTTTCTCCTTACTTCTTTATTTGTATTTTACTTAATTTATGCCTTAATTATGCACGAATAATCGGCTTTAGTACAATTTATTAGTGCTTTACAAATTTTAGTATTTAAGATAAACTACATATTGAATTGGAGGCGTTATGGAAGAAGTTATTAATTATATTAAAAATTTAAATATTAATTCTAAAGTAATACTTGCTTGTTCATATGGGCCTGATTCAATGTGCTTATTAGATATTTTAAAAATGTTAGATATAGATGTTGTTATTGCTCATGTAAATCATAAATTAAGAAGTGAATCTGATTTAGAATATGAATTATTAAAAAAATATTGCGATGATAATAATTTAATTTTTGAAGGGTATACTATTAATGATTATCCTAAAGGTAATGTAGAAAATATTGCTAGGATTAAAAGATATAATTTCTTTGAGAAAATTGTGAGAAAATATGATGCTAATTATTTATTTACCGCTCATCATGGTGATGATTTGGTTGAGACAGTGCTTATGAGAATTAGCAGAGGCGCTTCTTTTAAAGGATATGCCGGATTTAATGTTTTTACTAAGACTGATAAATATAATTTAGTTAGACCTTTAATATTTGTTACTAAAGATGATATTGAAAAATATAATAAAACAAATAATATTCCTTATGCAATTGATAAAACTAATTTAGAACTTGTTCATACGAGAAATATATTTAGACATAAGATATTACCTGAGTTTAAAGAGATTAACCCAAAAATTCATAAAAAATTCATAAAGTTTAGTAATAATATAATTGATTATTATAATTATGTTGATGAGGAGGTAATTGGTTATAAGAGTTTACTTTATGATGAAAGGAAATATTTAGATATAAATGAGGTAATAAATTTATCAGAGTTTATAGTTAAATTACTTGTACAAAAAATATTATTTGAAATATATAAAGAGGATATAAGTAGGATAAATGATAAACATGTTAAATTAGTTATGAATCTTATTTATAGTGATAAGGCTAATAAGGTAGTAAATTTACCTGAAAATAAAGCGGTTTATAAGTTCTATAATAAAATTGAAATTAAAGATAAAGAGAATTTTAATAATTATGATTATAAATTAGATAATGAAGTAAATTTAGAATTAGGAAAAATATATATGATAGATTCTACTGATATAGTTAAGAGTAATTATCTTATTAGACTTAATTTTAAAGATATAAAGCTCCCTATTCATGTGAGAAATAGAATAGTAGGAGATAAATTAGAACTTAAAAATGGAACCAAAAAAGTGGGTGAAATTTTAAGTGAAGCAAAGATAAATAAACTTGATAGAGACAGATATCCGATTGTGTGTGATGATAACAATAAAATTTTGTGGATACCAGGTGTTAAAAAGAGTAAATTTGATAGGCAAATTAATGAAGATTATGATATAATAATCAAGTACATGAAAAAGGAGAGTAATGATGAGAAAAAATAATAATTATGTTAAACAAAGTATGCCATATTTTATATTGTTATTAGTAATTGTTGGAATTATGACATTCTATCAATTATCACAATATAAAGTTAAGATACTTACTTATGATCAATTTATTTCTGAATTAGATAAAAAGGAAGTAAATAGGTTGGAAATTGTGGCTAAGAGTGGAGCGGGAGTATATTATATTACTGGTACTTTAAAAGGATATTCTGATAAAGAAAGTTTTGAAGTTAATGCACCTTTATCTGAATCAGTTGTAAATAAAGTTACTGAATATGCAGAAAATAATAATATTACATTAATTACGGGAGAGAATCCAGAGGGTAGTAAGATGCTTGACGTAATAATTAATGTAGTTCCGATTGTAGTTCTTGTTGGATCTATGATGTGGCTTTTAAACAAGTTAGGCAGAACTAATAATAATAGTATGGATTTTGGTAGAAGTAAGGCTAAATTAAGTGAAGAAGCTAAAGCACATTTTAGTGATGTTGCTGGATTAACTGAAGAAAAAGAAGAAGTTGCTGAGTTAATAGATTTTTTAAAGAATCCAAAGAAATTTCAAAGAATGGGGGCTAGAATTCCTAAAGGTGTATTACTTGTTGGGCCTCCAGGAACTGGTAAAACTTTGCTTGCTAAAGCTGTTGCTGGAGAAGCAAACGTTCCGTTTTACTATATAAGTGGTTCTGATTTTGTGGAATTATTTGTAGGTGTAGGTGCATCTCGTGTAAGAGATATGTTTAAACAAGCTAAACAAACAGCTCCATGTTTAATTTTTATAGATGAAATTGATGCCGTAGGACGCCAAAGAGGTACTGGTTTAGGTGGTGGACATGATGAAAGAGAGCAAACATTGAATCAGTTATTGACTGAAATGGATGGTTTTGGCGCTAATGAGGGAATAATAATTATTGCTGCTACTAATAGACCTGATGTTTTAGACCCAGCACTTCTTAGACCAGGAAGATTTGATAGGCAGGTTACAGTTAGTTTACCAGATCAAAAGGAAAGACTTGCTATATTAAAAGTTCATGCTAAAAACAAAGTGTTTGGTAGTGATGTGAATTTAGAAAATATTTCAAAGAGAACGCCAGGATTTAGTGGTGCAGATTTAGAAAACTTACTTAATGAGGCAGCACTTTTAGCTGTTAGAAGAAATTTACCATCTATTGGAATGGCTGAAATAGATGAAGCATCTGATAGGGTTTTAATGGGACCTGCTAAAGTATCAAGAAAATATAGTGAAAATGATAAAAAACTTGTTTCTTATCATGAGGCTGGACATGCTGTTATTGGACTTAAATTAGAACATGCTAACGTAGTGCAAAAAGTTACAATTATTCCAAGAGGGGCAGCTGGTGGATATAATATGATGATTCCAAGTGAAGAAAAGATTTGTTCTACTAAAACTGATTTATTAGAAGAAATCACTGGGTTACTTGGTGGTAGAACTGCTGAAGAATTAGTGTTTGGTGAAGTTACTACAGGAGCACATAATGACTTTGAAAAAGCTACTAAAATAGCAAGAGCAATGGTTACTGAATATGGTATGAGTGATTTAGGACCATTACAATTTGAACAACAAGAAGGAAGTGTTTTCTTAGGTAGAGATTATAATAAATCACATAATTTTTCTAATGAAGTTGCTAATGAGATTGATATGGAAATGCGTAAAATTATAGATGAATGTCATGCTAAAGCAACGGAAATTATTAAACAAAATATGGATTTATTAAAACTAATTGCAGAAAGTTTATTAGAACAAGAGACTTTAACAAAAGAAGAAATAGATTATTTAGTTGCTAATGGACATTTACCAAAAGATGATCAAGAAGTTAGTAAAGGAAAAGAAGAAAAAGTAGTTAAAACTAAAAAGAAAAAGAGCAATACTGAAAAGTAAAGTTCTTTTTTTTGTTATTTAAGGAACAGTTTTTTTACACAAGTTTGGTTATATATGATAAAATAAAAAGTGATAGAAAAAGAGTGGTAATATGACAAAAATAATTTCATTAGTTAATCAAAAGGGTGGAGTTGGGAAAACTACTACAAGTATTAATTTGGCTGCATCACTAGGAAAACTAGGTAATAAAACTTTAATTATTGATTTAGACCCACAAGGTAATACAACTACTGGTTTAGGTGTAAATAAGGGAGAAATTAAGGCTAGTATTTATGATGTTTTAAATGGTGATAGTCCAATTAGAAAAGCAATTAAGAAAACAAGTTTTGATTTGCTTTCTATAATTCCGGCTACTATTAATTTAGCAGGTATTGACTATGAATTATTGGAAAAAGGTCATAATGATTCTGAATTTAAAAAGAATGAACAACTTAGAAATGCACTTAGTGAAGTAAAAGATAATTATGATTATATTATTATAGACTGTCCTCCTTCATTAGGAGTATTAACAACTAACGCACTTGTTGCTAGTGATTCTGTTATTATTCCTGTACAATGTGAGTTTTTTGCACTTGAAGGAATTAGTCAGTTATTAAATACAATTATTATGACACAAACAAGGTTAAATCCAAATTTAAAAATTGAGGGTGTACTTTTAACACTTTTAGATTCAAGAACTAATTTAGGATATGAAGTAGTTGAAGAAGTAAGAAAATATTTTAAAGATAAAACTTTTAATACTATAATTCCAAGATTAATTAGATTAGTTGAGGCACCAAGTCATGGTATGCCTATTAATGAATATGAACCTAATAGTAGGGCAGCACTTGCATATATGAATTTAGCTAAGGAGGTAATTGAAAGAGATGGAGAATAAAAGAAGAGCCTTAGGTAAGGGATTAGAACAATTATTTGGCAGTGAAAATGTTGATATAGATGCCTTTGAACAAAATATAGTTGACAATGCGAATAACAATAACGAGATAAAACAAATAAAATTATCAGAAATTAGAAGCAATCCATATCAGCCTAGAACATATTTTAATGAAGAAGCTTTAAATGAACTTGCTGAATCAATAAAAATACATGGAGTTGTTGAACCAATTATTGTTAAAAAAAGTATTAAAGGTTATGAATTAGTTGCTGGTGAAAGAAGAACAAAAGCAAGTAGAATTGCAGGGTTAGAGACAATACCAGCTGTTGTAAAAGATTTTACTGATCAAGAAATGATGGATATTGCTATTTTAGAAAATATTCAAAGAGAAGATTTGTCACCTTTAGAACTTGCTGAAGGATTTAAAAAATATATTGAAACTACGGGAATGAGTCAAGAAGAAGTTGCTAAAAAATTTGGTAAGAGTCGTTCATATATTACTAATGCATTAGGACTTTTAAATTTACCTACTCCAGTTAAAGAAAAAATTAATAATAAAGAAATTAGTGCATCACATGCAAGAGTTTTATCTAAGTTTGATGATGAAAACGTTATTAATGAACTGGCAGATAAAGTTGCTAAGGAAAAAATTTCAGTTAGGGAATTGGAATTAATTAGTAGTACTGATGAATCTATTCCAAAGAGAAAACCTATTACAAGACAAAGTATTAAGATAAATAAATATGGTGTTTATGAAAATGCTTTAAAGGAAAAATTAGGATTAAGAGTTAGTGTACTTGATAATAAGATTGTAATTCCATTTAATACAGATGAAGATTTAAATAGAATATTTGAGTTATTAAATATAGATTTGGATGAAGATTAATGAAATATAAAATTAATGATTTAGTTGTTATGAAGAAAGATCATGCTTGTGGAACTAATTTGTGGAAAATAACAAGAACAGGTGTAGATATAAAAATTAAATGTGTTAATTGTAATCATGAGATAATGATGGATAGACTGGAGTTTGAAAAAAAGTTAAGGAGAATTATTAATGAAGAGGATAAAAAAGATTAAAAGTAGGCTAGCATTGCATCCAATAATTTCATTTTGTATATTAATGTTTGCAATTATTGTCTTAAGTGGTGTGCTTAATTTGTTTAATGTAACTACTACTTATAATCGAATTACTAATAATGGAACTTATGTTAGAGAATTAGTGTCAAGTGAGAATTTATTTAGTTTACATGGATTAAAAATCATATTTACTAATGCAGTTTCAAATTTTGCATCATTTACTCCGCTATCGATGTTAATTATTACTTTAATGGGTATTGGAGTAATGGATAAAACAGGATTTTTAGATTCACTTTTTTATATATTAACGAGAAAAACAAATAAAAAAATTGTTACTTTTGTATTATCGTTTGTATGTATACTTTCATCGATTGCTGGAGATTTAGGATATATAATTTTGATTCCTTTAGCAGCGTTATTATTTAAATATGGCAAGAGACATCCAAAGGCTGGAATTATTTGTGCCTTTGCTTCAATTGCTTGTGGAAGTGGAATTAATATTTTTATGAGTAGTATTGATACTGCGGTTATTGCTTATACTAATCAAGCAGCTTCATTATTATCTAAAGATTATAGTATGGGAGTTTTTTCTTTTATATTTGTAATGATTGTTGTGGCAATTGCACTTGCTTTAATTATTTCAAGTATTACTGAAAAGATAATTATTCCAAGACTTGGGCATTATGAACTTATGGATGAGGAAGAAGATTATTTAACAAAGAAGGAAAAAAGAGGATTATTAATTTCGTTATTTTTTGGAGTTATTTATATTTTAATTATTATTTATAATATTATTCCTTATGCTCCACTTGGTGGTAATTTCTTAGATTATAGTCAAAAATATTATATAGATAAATTATTTGGTTATAATAGTTTTTTTAGTCAAGGTTATGTATTTGTAATTGTAATATTGTTCTTTATATTAGGATTTGTTTATGGATTTGTTACTAAAAAAATAAAAACTGCTAAAGAAGTATTTGACTCTCTAAGTTATAGTTTAGATAAAATAGGAAATGTTTTGGTGTTTATTTTCTTTGCATCTAGTTTAATATTTATATTTAAATCAAGTAATATTGGTAATTTAGTAGTGAGTTATTTTGCAAATATCATAAGCAGTAGTAATATAAGTGGTATTGTGCTTGTTATTGTTGCATTTATTTTTAGTGCATTATCAACTTTAGTTTTACCTAGTACTTTAAGTAAATGGGCTATACTTAGTCCAACAGTTGTACCAGCGTTTATGAATGAAGGACTTAGTCCAGAGTTTGCTACTTTGATTTTTAGAGCAGGTGAATGTGTTACATATGGTTTAACTCCAATAATGGCTTATTTTATTATTTATTTAGCATTCATGGAACTATATAATGTAAATGAGGAAGAGGGGTTATTTGGAAATATTAAGTATTTAATTCCATACTCACTATGTACACTTGTTATGTGGGCATTAATTATTTTATTTATTTATATAACTGGTATTCCTTTTGGAATCGGTGGTTATGTTGGATTATAGAACTTATCTTTTGGGATAAGTTTTTTGTATTATATGTATAAATTTACAAATAATATAAATGCACTTTACATAAAGTTTACTATTTTTTTGTGATTTTAGTTGAAACTATAACGAACTGTGATATATTTATTATAGTTGACAGGAAGTAATGTCAATATATTATTACATTTTTATATCAAAGGAGGAATTATTATGGATATTAATGTAAAAAATGTAGATTTAGCTTATGATCAATGTGAAAATCTTCATAAAACTATGAATATGAAAGGAACGGAATTAATGTCTGAATTGAAATCTAATATTACAAATTTAAAAGTACATTGGATCTCTTCAGATGCATCTGCGCATATAAATAATTTAGTTGATTTGCATACTTTTTTAGGAAATGTAATAGTAAATTCAGTAAATTCAATATCATATGCTGCTGATAGAATTATATCAATTCAAAATGTAAGAAAAGCAAATCATGGAGGTAGTGGTAATGTTGGAGGACATTTAAGTACAAGAACTGATTTTGATAAATTATCACATATAGAAAATACAGCAGAATACCAGGCAAACTATGGTGAACTTACATCAGATTTAAATGATTTAAAATCAATACAAGCATCATACATTCAATTAATTAGTACATTTAAAAATCAAAGAGATGAATTATTTAATAACTGGTTAGCAGGAGCAAATATTGAACGTGCTAGACAAGTATTTAATGATTTTTTAGATAATTCTGATAAATATAAAAATTATTTAGATAGTGCAATTGAGAATTTAAGTAAGGCTACATCTAATATTTCATCTATTTCTTAGGAAGTGATTTTATGAAATCAAGTTCAACTTATCGTAGTTACATGAATAAGATGCAAAGAAACAAAAAAATATATAGTGATTTGGAATCTAAGTTGTCGTATGCACAATTAAGATTTAATTGGTACACGCAAAATATTGGTGATGCTTATAGTCATTTTGTTTTAGGCTATCAAGAAGATAATGGATCTACATTTACTGGCGACGTGATTGTGAATCTTAAAAAGGATTCTGAAAATATAAATGATTCTATCAATGGGCTTAAAGAGTCTATAGAATCAGAAATTGAAAAAGCTGGTGCTGCATATCAAAGATTCAGTGTTAAATATGTCGATGCTTTGAGAAGAGAAAGAGAAGCAGCAGAGAGAGCAGCAAAAGAAAGAGCAATTAAAAGATCTTAGGAGTGATAAAAATTGAACAAGGTTTTAATTTCTGTCGAAATACCGAAATTAAGTGGAAATTATAATTTTTTAGTTCCAATTAATAAAAAAATTGGTTTTCTAAAAAAAATTATTATTGATTTGATTAACTTAAATAATGTTGATGCTTTGTCTTTACGATTATTGGAAAAGTATACTGGTAGTGAATTAAATAGTGACTTGTTTGTTTATCAATCTAATATAAAAAATGGTTCAATATTAGTATTGATATAGGAGGAAAAATATGAATGTTGATATAAATGAAATTCAAAGAGGGTTGAAATGTACGGGAGATAATTCTGATAATCTTATAAATGCAAAAAATGCATTTGATCAAATTTCTAGTATATCAATGGGAAATTTTACACCATTTTGTGAAGACTATAGTTCTAATATAAATGATTATTTAGCACAAATTAGCCGTATTAGTGTTAAATTGAAAAAGTTAATATCAGATAATACGGATTATGTTTTTTTGGCTGATTCTTTATTTAGAGAATTATTACAACTTAATGGTGTCGAGTATGATGGTACTGGTACAGAGTTTTTTTTTCCAGGAGAGTTTAATAGAGATAAAATTATTCGTTTAACCTATTTGTTATCAAATGGAACTTTTGGGGCTACTGAAGAAGAGCAAAAAAAATATTTAAAAGATCATTTTGGTTATGGCGATGATATTTATAATTTATTAAAATTGAATTTAAAATCGCAAGGTAAAGATAAAATTGAAAGTATTTATGATGTAACGTTAAATGTACCTGTTCCTATTGTTTCAACAACCTCTGATACAGGTTATTATGGAATAATCGGATTTGATTCTTCAGTTCCTTTTAGATATAATGAATTACTTGTTGATGAAATAGTAAAAAATGATGATTTTTTTAATTCTGATGGTACATATAATAATCCAGAAACTGGAAAAAATGTTTTATATGTTTATAATTATATGATTAATAATTTTCATTATACGGATACCGCAGCGAGAGCTATTTTGGCTAATATGATAATTGAAAGTTATGTAAAACCCGATTCTATAAATGAAAGTAGTTCTGCATATGGATTATGCCAATGGCTTGGAAGTCGTAAAAGTGATTTATTTAAATATGCAAGTGATCATGACTTAGATGTTAATAGTATTGATACTCAACTTGAATTTATGAATCATGAATTATCTACTAAATGGGATGATGAAAGAGGATTATATGCAAGAATTACAGGAAAAAAAGATGCCGATTTTACATCTTTAACAAAGGATTTTTGTGCTATGTATGAAATACCCTATAATGATTCTAATCTAGATAGTGATGCGGGGCTAAAAAGAGCTGGCTATAATACTGCTAAAGGTGTTAATAATTTAATTGATAAATATAATAGTTTTGAAGACTTATTAAGTTAGTGTATAAATAAATGATTATTAATATTATATGAATTTTGTAATTTTAATTGTTATAATTGCCGTAATATAGTATATTTTATATTATGGCATTATTAAAATATATATTGCTATTTTATTTATTATATTGTTTAGGTAATATTTTAATATAAGATTAATACTATTATATTTTTGGAGGAAAGTATGAATGTTGATATAAATGAAATTAGAAAAGGCTTAAATTGTTTGGAAGGTAATTCTGAAAATCTTGAAAATGCAAGAAACGCATTTGATCAAATTTCTAGTATATCAATGGGAAATTTTACACCAATTTGCGAAGACTATAGTTCTAATATAAATGATTATTTAGCACAAATTAGTCATATTGGTGGAAAGTTGAAAAGTATGAGATCTGATAATACCGACTTTATTTTTTTAGCTAATTCAATTTATAAAAAATTATTAGCACTTACTGGAGGACCTGATTATAGTGCTTTGGAAGAAGAAGCTTCATTTGATGGATATAATTGGTGGATGAATGGAGAAATTATTGATGCTGATGAATGGCTTGCTGAACATACATCTGAAAAAAGGTTTTTTTATGATCCGAATCATAAATTTGAAAATATTTATATTTATGATTCGGATAATATAATAAGTGCGAACACGTTTAATAAAAATCTTATTCCAAGAAATCCCGATGCAGAAGCTATGTGCTTACATATTTATTCTGTTTTGGTTAATAAATATGGATATACTCATAACTTTGCAGTCGCTGCATTAAATAACATGGCTGCTGAAAGTGCATTTCTTCCTACTTCAATAAATGACGCTAAAACTTCTGTTGGTGTTTGTCAGTGGGATTATGAGCCTAGGGTTGATGAATTCTTAAAATATATTGGAGATAAACCTGAAAATTATACTAATAAATATCAAAAACTAAAAAAATTGCAAGGTGTAGATTTAGATACACAACTTGCATTTATGAATCATGAAATTGAAGAATCCTATAATCATAACAATGACGCTCAAAATGATTTATATTATCAAGCACACAATGAAAATACTCAATATAGTTTAAATGAACAATCTCGAAATTTTACATTATGTTATGAAATTCCTGATAATGCAGGTGAGGCAGCAGATACTCGTACAGCATATACTTCTAGTATTGAAGATTTAATTAATGCAAATAGAATTGAAACAATAGATTAATAATTTAATATTTAAATAGATAGATATAAAGTTTCTATCTTTTTTTATAATTTTATTGTATAATTTTTTATAGTAAGGGTGATTTAAATGAGACTATCAATAATTCGTAATAATAGTATTAGATATATGATATTACCTGAGGTTGTTAAAGGTTCTTTTTGGATTGATGGCTTTGATAATAATGGAAATAAAAGAAATATTGTTTTAATTGAGGCTGATAATGATAAATGGAAGTTAATTAGTAATAAGAATGCTTATTATATTAAAGATAAAGTTATGCAACCTTTTGTTTATTTGGAAAATAATTCTTTTTATGAAATCAAAAATGAATATGATAAAGATAGTTTTATTATTTATACATCTTCTGTTGTAGAAAAATATAATACTTATGAAATTAATGAATATCTTGATAAAGGTTTTTCAATTGGATCTAAAAATAAAAATTTAATTTCTTATAATTTATTAGATGATGTATCTTTCTATATTAAAAGAGAAAATAGTAAGATATTTATTATAAATAATAAATCTAGTAAAGATATTTTTGTTAATGATGTTAAATTATATAATAAAATGCAGTTAAGAATTGGTGATGTTATTTTTGTATATGGTTTAAGATTAATTCTTGATGGTAATATGTCTTCTAGTTTAAATTATTCTCTATGTGTTAATAATATAAGTATTGAAGGTGTTAAGACTGAATTAATTCCTATTGGTGATATAGTTCCACAATATAGTAATTTTAGTGATTCTGATTCTGAAGTTTATAGTTCTATATATAATGATAACGATTATTTTTATAAAAAGCCTAGAATTGTTCCGGCTTTAAAAACTCTAAATATTAAAGTTGATGAACCACCTGCTAAACAAGAAAATCAAGAAAGTCCATTTTTGCTTACTATTGGTCCGATGATAACGATGTCAATGACATCACTTATGATGGGATATAATGCGGTAAGTGGAGTAACTAATGGTACTACTACTTTAAAGGATGCAACTCCTTCATTGATTGTTTGCGGAGCAATGTTTGCTAGTATTTTTGTGTGGCCTTTATTAACTCGTTTTTATGAAAAAATTGATTCTAGCAGAAAAGAGAGAAAGAGACAAAAGAAATATAATAAATATATAGATAAAAAAATAGAAGAAATTAGTAATGCTAAAAATGAGCAAATTGCTCTTTTAAAACAACATTATTTAACTAGTGAGGAAAGTTCTTTAATTATTTTGAATAAAAATCCATTATTATGGCAAAGAAGAATTCATGATGAGGATTATTTAACTGTTAATTTAGGGACTGGTAATTGTCCTATGCTTATCAATATAGATTATCCTGAGGAAAGATTTACTTTGGAAGAGGATAAGTTAAAAAAGATGGTTGAAAGATTAGGTAGTGAACCTAAAATTTTGGAAAATGTTCCTATAACATACTCTTTTAAAAAGAATTATATTAGTGGTATATATGGTTTTAATAATTTACATGATTATGTTAAAAGGTTATTAATTCAAATACAGGCATTTCATAGTTATGATGATTTGAAAATTATTATTTTAACTGATGAAGAACATGAAAATGAATGGAATTATCTTAAATTAGATCCTCATTTATTTAGTGATGATAAAAGCATAAGATATTTTGCAACTAATAATGATGAATATAAAGAGGTTTGTTACTATTTAAATAGAATATTTGAAGATAGAAAGTCTAGTAATCAAGAAGAATTTCAACAATTGTATTTTATTGTTACAGATAGTTTTAAGAAAATTAGAGAAATAGATTTAATTAATAATATTTTAAATTCTAAGAGTTATTTTGGATTTAGTCTTTTTGTAATAGATAGAAAAATGACTAATTTTCCGGATCAATGTACTTCTTTTATTGATTTAACGTTAATAAATAATGATAATCAATATGGTGAATTAAAAAACAATTTGGATATAAGAAATACAATTAAGTTTATGGCTGATTTGAATTCTGTTATTGATTATGAATTATGTGTAAGTACAATGGCTAATATACCTATTGATATAAAAAATGATAAAGAAGGAAAATTAGTTGAAAAAATTGGTTTTCTTGAAATGTATGGAATTGGTAAAATTGAACAATTTAACTCTTATTTAAGGTGGACAAATAATAATCCTACTCTTAATTTATCAGCTCCGGTTGGTGTTGGTAAAAATGGTGAATTAATAACTATTGATTTGCATGAAAAATATCATGGCCCTCATGGTTTGATTGCCGGTATGACTGGTAGTGGTAAGTCTGAATTTATTATTACATATATTTTATCAATGGCTGTTAATTTTAATCCTTATGAAGTTCAATTTATTTTAATTGATTATAAGGGTGGAGGTCTTGCTGGTGCTTTTCAAAATAATATTACTGGGATTAAACTACCGCATTTAGTAGGAACAATTACAAATTTAGATGCTAATGAAATAAATAGAAGTTTGGCATCTATAGAGTCTGAATTAAAGCGTAGACAAGCATTGTTTAATAGTGCTCGTGAAATATCTGGAGAAGGTACTATAGATATTTATAAATATCAAAAAATGTTTAGACAAGGTGTAATTAAAGAACCTATTTCACACTTATTTATTATTTGCGATGAATTTGCAGAGCTTAAAAATCAACAACCTGAATTTATGGATCAATTAATATCAACTGCTCGTATTGGACGTAGTTTAGGAGTTCATTTAATTCTTGCTACTCAAAAACCTAGTGGTGTAGTTGACCCACAAATTTGGAGTAATACAAGGTTTAGAGTTTGTCTTAAAGTACAAGATACATCTGATTCTAATGAGGTAATTAAAAAGCCAGATGCAGCATTTCTTAAAAATACTGGTAGATTTTATTTTCAAGTTGGGTATGATGAGGTGTTCACTATTGGTCAGGCTGCTTATGCTGGCGGAGCATATTTTCCTTCCGATGAAGTAAGAAAAGATATTGATACTTCTATTGATTTAATAAATAATATAGGTTATGTTGTTAAAAAAATTGAGACTAAATCGGCATTAAATGTTCAGGTGAAATCTAATGGTGAGGAGTTATCTAATATTGTTAAGTATTTAAGTGGTCTTGCTAAAGAACAAAATATTAGTTGTAGACAATTATGGTTACCTAAAATTCCAAATATTATAATATTAGATGATCTAGTTTCTAAATATAATTATAATAAAGAAGATTATATTCTTAATCCTGTAGTTGGTGAGTATGATGTTCCTAATAATCAAGAACAAAAGTTATTAACTGTTCCTATGTATAAGTATGGTAATACTTTGATTTATGGTGCTTCTGGTAGTGGTAAGGAGAATTTTATATCTACACTGTTATATTCATCGCTTGAATTATACTCACCAAATGAGGTAAATTACTATATTGTTGATTTTGGTAGTGGTTCTTTAAATTGTTTTAAAGATTCTAATATTGTAGGTGATATTGTTAATGGTAGTAGTGAGGAGCAAATGGAAAATTTGTTTAAAATGTTATTTGCTACTATAAATGATAGAAAAATATTATTTTCTAAATACGATGGTTCTTATAGTGGTTTTATTAAAAATAGTCCTAAAAAATTGCCTAATATAGTTGTTATTATTAATAATTTTGAAAATTATAATGAAAATTGTCAGGATTATAGTGAATATTTAAATAAATTAACTCGTGAAGGTTATAAATATGGTATATATTTTATCATTACAGTAAATACACCTAATGGAGTTAATTATAAATTAAAACAAAATTTTGGTTTGGTTTACTCTCTTAATCAAAATAATGATGATGATTATTCATTTATTATTCCTGGTGTGAGAAATAATTATCCTGCCAAGAATTTTGGTAGAGGTTTAATTAAAATGGATAATATCTATGAATTTCAAACTGCTGTGGTTAAAGAAGATAATATGTTCAATTATATTAAGGAAAAAGTTGAAAGTTTTAATTTAAAGAATACTGCTAAGGCTAAAAAAATTCCGGTTTTACCTTCTAAAGTTGATAAATCTGTAATTGATCTTTCATTAGAAAAAAATGATATAGTAATTGGACTTGATAAGAACAGTTTACGTCCTATAACATTTGATTTTTCTAAGTATAATATTAATTTAATTAGTACAGTTGATTTATTTACCATTAATAAGTTTATTAATCCATTAATAAATCAGATTATTGAAAGAAGTAATAGAAATTTATTGGTTATTAATTCAGATGAGTTTGAATTAGATTCTGAAAATACTAAATATTATCAGTATATTAATGGTAATTTTGATAATTTTATTGAAAAATTAAGTGGTTATATTGATACTATTTATAGTAAATATGAAGAAAGTGGTTTTGACAAAACTATATTTGATAAATTTAAACCAAGTTATTGTATGATAATAGGAATGGATAACTTATTATCTAAATTAAGTAATGATAGTAAAAATTTATTTGTTAAAATATTTGAAAAAACAAAAGATTTAGACGTATTTAATTTTATTATAGTAGATTCAATTGATAAAATAAGAAGAATTGAGAACGAAAGTTGGTTTAGAGCAAGTGTTAATAAGAGTTTTGGAATCTGGTTGGGAAATGGTATTAATGACCAGTATACTTTAAATATTACTCAAAAAATTTCTGATATGCGTGATGATGTACCATATAATTTTTGTTTTGTAATTAAAAGAGGAAAGATTTATTATGTTAAGTATATTGAGGAATATAATATAAATAATAAGTAGGTGTTAAATGTATATTGTTATAAAAAATGAAAATAGTTATATAATTAATAATTTAATAATTAATGTGTCCAAAACTTTGGTTGGTGATTTTACAAGAGATGATTTGGATAGAGAATTATCTTTTGTAAATTATAATAAAGCTATTGTTGATATAACGTCAATTAGAAATTATTATGATGATAATTATTTGTTTAGTTTCTTAAATTTTTTTAGAAGTCCAAGTGATGTAATTTTATTACTTAATGATGGATTTGTTGCTAATAGTAAACATTTTTTGAGCAAATTAATTGAAAAAGGTTATTATAATTTTGCTACAACAGATAGTGCTGTAAATAAATTATTACAGAGAAATAATACTTTTGAAGATGTAAAAAATTATATGGAAGGGTATGATTTTCTTAAAACTGATAGTATTTTATCAGGAATAGAAAAAGATGATAAGTTTGAAACTGATAAGTTAATTATAGGAATTGAAAATGGTTTACCTCATGCGGGAGCAACAACTTTAATGTATATGCTTGTAAAAGAAATAAGTAAATTAAAAAATGTTAAAGGTGTAGAAATGGTAAAAAATGATTCAGCATTTTTTAATGATGATAGAATTATTTCTTGTGAGTCAAAAATACAATTAGAAACTATTATTAAAACTTTAAAAGATATTGATGTATATGTTGTTGATTTAAATGCAACTGATGTAAAAGAAATATGTAATAAAGTTATATATTTAATTGAACCTGGAACTACTAAACTTAATAAAGTTGTAAAGGGAAATAGAGAAAATTACGAAAAACTTAAGAATGTTGATATAGTTCTTAATAGAAGTAATATAAAAGATGAAGAGTTAAATAGTTTTCAGTATGAAACAAAATTTAAAATTGTAGGTAATATTCCCAATTTAAATGAAAGACTAGATTCTAATGAATCTTTAGATAAAATTGTAAATTATCTAATAGGTAATATTTTGGAAGATGATATAATTGCTGATGATGATCATAATGATGAAAAAAAAGGAATTTTGGGATTTTTAAAAAATATTTTAAAAAAAGAAAAAAAATAAAATAAAATTAAGAATATAAATTAAAAAATGATTTATATTCTTAATATTCATGGTATAATTATTGTTAGGAGGAGGTTAAAAATGAAGAAAGATGTAAAAAAATTTGATTTAGTTAAAGTATCAGGAATTATGGTTTTATTAACAGTATTGTTAACATGGATTATCCCTCAAGGATCTTTTTCAGGAACTGCAATATCTGTAACTGAAATAACTCGTATTGGTTTATTTGATTTCTTTACTTACGGATTACTTGGAATGTACTATTTTACAGTATTAGTTACATTTATATTCGTATTAGGAGGATTTTATCAAGTATTATCAAGAATTGGTGGATATCAAGCATTAATTTCTAAAATAGCTAAGTTATTTAAAAAGAAAGAAATATTATTAACTTTAATAGTATCATTTATCTTTACTGCTTTAAGTGCTGTAACAAATGAATATATCTTATTATTAGTTGCTGTTCCTTTTGTTATTTCTATAATGAAAGAAATGAAGCTAGATAAGATTACATCATTTAGTGCAACAGTTGGTTCTATTTTAGTTGGAACCGTTGGGTCAATGTATAGTACTAAGATAGTTGGTATGAATGTTAACTATTTAGGTCTTGAATTTAATACACTATGGTATATTAAGTTAATTATTCTTTTAATAGCGTTTATTATATTCAATGTATTTAATATTTTACACCTAAGAAAAACACTAAAAAATAAGGAATCAGAATCTGTTGAAGATTTATTTATTCCAGCTGATGTAACTAAAAAGAAATCTATATGGCCTGTTGCTACGTTATTAGTTTTATTTACAGTTATTTCAATAATGGCATATTTACCATGGAATGATGTATTTGGAATTAAATGGTTTGAAACTGCATTAAAAAGTATTCAAGAATTTAAATTATTTGATTCAACAATCTTTTCTTATATCTTAGGTAGTGCAACTGCATTTGGAAGTTGGGATATTTTTGGAATTCAAGGTTTAATGATAATTACTACATTATTATTAAGATGGATTTATAAATTAAGTCTTGATGATTATTTAGAATCATTTGGAGAAGGATTTAAAAAATCTGGTAAATTAGTGGTATTATTATTACTTTCATACTTAGTTTTAGAATTTTCAGTAATGTATCCTGTTATTCCAACTATTGTTGATTGGTTTGTTGGTTTAAGTGATAAATTTAATGTTGTATTAACAGCCGTTGCTGGACTATTTACATCATTATTTACTGTTGAATATCAATATACAGTAAGTTTAATTGGTGCATTCTTAAAATATACATTTGCCGATAATGTAAATCAAATTGCCATTATATTACAAACAACTTTTGGTTTGGCATCATTAATAGCGCCATCATCTGCAATTCTATTGATAGGACTATCATATTGTGATATTAAATTTAAAGATTGGATTAAGTATATTTGGAAATTTGTTCTAATTATGTTTATCATATTAATAGTAATAATGCTATTTATCTAAAATGGTTCTAGTAACCATTTTTTTTTTGCTATTTTTGTAATATAATAAATATAGGTGATGAATGTGTTATATAGTAAAGATAAAGATTTTAAGTATGTTATATTAGAATATGTTTTAACATTATTGATTAACTCAATTGTATTAATGTTAGCATCAAGGATATTTAAAGGATTTTATATTGAATCATTTGGATATGCAATTATAACTTCTTTAGTAATAAGTTTGTTAAGTTCAACTGTAAAACCATTTTTAAAATTAGTGTTTTTACCAGTAACAATTGTTACTACTGGAATATTTTATCCTTTTATAAATGTTATTATATTAAAATTAGCAAGCTTAATAATGGGTGATGCATTTGTAGTTGAGGGATGGATATTACCATTTTTTATAGCGATTTTTATCTCATTTGTGACTTTAATCTTAGATAAGGTTATTACCAAAAATGTAATAGGAGAGTAATTATGAGTCCAGTTATAGTAAGTATTGGGGCCTTTGAGATTAGATGGTATTCAATATTAATGTTGGTTGCCATTTTTATAGGATTATTTCTAGTAAAAAAAGAGGCCAAAAGGTTAAATTTAAAATATGATTTCATTTTTAATATGTGTTTTTGGGCTATTATTATAGGATATATATGTGCAAGATTATATTATATTTTATTTAATTTGGATTATTATGGAGTTCATCCTGAAGAAATATTTATGTTATGGAAGGGTGGCTTAGCAATTCATGGTGGTTTAATTGGTGGATTATTAACAATGCTATTTTATTGCAATAAATATAAAACTAGATTAATAAGATATCTAGATGTAATATGTATACCATTATTATTAGGTCAAGCAATAGGTAGATGGGGTAATTTCTTTAATCAAGAGGCTCATGGTGCGGCAACAACATATGAACATCTGAAAAGTTTACATATACCTAAATTTATAATTGATAATATGAAAATAGATGGTATATATTATACGCCAACATTTTTATATGAATCTATTGCCTGCTTAACTTTATTTATTATTTTTCTATTTATAAGAAGATATAAATTTAGAAAAGTAGGAACAATGACAGCTCTTTATTTAATTGGATATGGAATTATTAGATTCTTTATTGAAATAAGTAGAACTGATGCATTATTAATTATGGGATTAAAGGTTGCTCAGATAGTTTCTATCATAATGATAATTATTGGAATAATAATTATCTCTAAGAATAAAAAGAAGAGTCGATTTGAAGATTTATACAATGACACAAATAATGTTGATAATTTAAGATTTTAATAAATTATTCATATTTTGTTAAAATTACATTTGTATAAATTATTAAAATTTGATAAAACGAATATGTAAGCAAGACTTATATAAAATAAAAAAGGAACACT
>DJSP01000107.1:29162-29293 GCA_002438065.1 Caryophanales bacterium UBA6331
AAAGGAACACTTAATTTTGAGTTGTTAAGTGATCACCTTAGATATAGGATATGTCACCAAAACTCCTTGTTTATGGTGATTTTATTTTATTATTTATCATTATTAAAATGAATATAATAAAATAATAATAA
>DJSP01000062.1 GCA_002438065.1 Caryophanales bacterium UBA6331
TCCCATTGTCAATTTACATTTAATTTACATATATTATTTATTTTTTTGAAATTACAATTTTTACGGTTGAAGTTTTTGGTATTAATTTAACTCTTACATCATCAGATGTTACTTTAATTTCAACCTCATGAGTACCAGCAGTTAATCCACTTAAATCAACAGTAGCAACAATTTTAGTTTGATCAAATGAATTTAATACACTTTCTACACCTTTTGCTATAACTGTTACTGTGTTATCTGATCCACTTGCAATACCGGCTGTATAACCATTTGCTAAATTTGCATGTTCAATACCAATTCCTTCAAATTCTTTACTAATTTCCTGCTCTAATTTTATATCAACATTAGTTGTAGTTTCACTCATATATCTTACTCCTGATGGTTTAGTTAATGTTACAGCCATAGTTTTATTTGTCGATAAATCATCAACGGAAATTGAAGCTTCAATATATTTTAAATTTTTGATAACATCTTCATCGCCATAAACGCTTACCTTTTGAATAGACGAAGTTAAACTACTTATTGCATATCCATTTTTTAAATTTCCAGTAGTTGTTATTTTAATAGGTAATTCAGCATAATAAGAATCTACTGTAACTGATGCATTTATTTTTGCTGGAACTGTTTCTATATTTTCAATAATACTTCCATCACTTGCATAAGCAACTAACATAATTGAATCTACTGTAAATGTTCCCTTTTCGGTTAAATTAGCAGTCTTTAAATCTATTAATGCTTTTACTTTAGCTATCTTATTTAATGTTTCTTCAGAGCCTCTAACATAGACACTATTACGATCTAATTTTACACTCTTAATGCTTAATTTTTTATTTAATTTATCTTCATTTAATAAATCATATTCAATATCTTTTTCAACACTTACTTTTTTACTTATTTTAACATTTATAGTACTTGGATCTAACTTATAATTTACGGTATCTATACTATGATTATATTGTAGTTTAACTTTATATGTCCCAGGTTTATAATCACTTAAATCTAACACTACTTCATGTTCACCAATTTGTTTAGCTAAATATAAATCGCTTTTCCTTCCTATTAAAGTAATATCAACAGAAGATGGAACTCCTTCTACCACATAGGCTTCTTCATTATATATAACATTTACCTTTTGACCTGATAATATTTCAGCTTCATCGCTTAATAAATTAATTGATTTTCGATCAATAAGAACAAATACGACAATGGCACAAAATAATGATACATAAATTAAAACATTAGGTCTATTTAATATTCTTTCAATCTTTCCACTATTGTTTCTACTTAATTCATTAATACGATAAACTAATCTACTTATAGGAACTACAATATATTTATCTATTAAACTATAAATAAATTTTATTAATTTTATAAATGGTTTAAATATTTTCATCATTATCACCATCCTCATCAGCATCATAGAAAACATCCATTTTTGGTTTTAATTCATCTAATAACATTAATTTAAATTCTTCTAAGGTTAAGTTATAATTTAATGAATTATCAACCGCAATAGATATTCTTCCAGTTTCTTCTGATACTACTAACGCAATAGCATCAGTTTCTTCAGCAACTCCTAAAGCAGCTCTATGTCTTGTACCTAATTTTTTAGATACATTCGGGTTCATGCTTGTTTTAAATACGGCACCGGCACAAGTTAATTTATCTCCTTGAATAATTACTCCGCCATCATGTAATGGATTATTCGGATAAAATATAGCTTCCAAAAGTGGAGCTGTAATATCTGAATAAATTTTATTAGCAGGTGCTATATAATCTTGTAAAGAAATATTTCTTTCTATTACAATTAATGCTCCAATACGATTTCTTTTTAAATATTCAACAGCATTTACTATTTCAAAAACAACTTTTTCTCTTTCATCAACAGTTAATACCTTATGTCTCCCAAGTAACTGACTTCTACCAATAGTTTCAAGTATTGTTCTAATTTCTGGTTGAAAAATTATAATTAACGCAAGTGGCCCCCAAGAAATTACATATTCAAGAAGCATTCCAATGGTATATAAATCTAATAAATTACTAAGAATTTTAATTACAATAATTAAAGCAGCCCCTTTAAATATAAGAACTAATTTTACATTATTTTTTAAATTTTTTAATAGATAATAAAACATAAACCATACAAGACTTATATCTATAATTTTAGTTATAATACTCCAAATTGATGTAAATGTCATAATAATTTTCTCTCCTTTACTACTTTTTTAGTATATCAAATTTAGAATAAAAATACTACCACCTTATGATGATAATATTTTACAAACTATTTTATAAATCATTTAGATTGATATTTTTATCTTTAGAATTTTCTTTATTATTTAACTGTTCTTTACTTGTTTCTGTTGGGATTTCTACATTAGGTACAAAATTTTCTTTTATTTCTTCATTTAATATTTCTTTTTCTTTTTTACTTTGATTTTTAGTTTTGTCAACTACGTATCCTATAATAGCAAAAATAATAAATGCTAAAATAGTTGCAATTAATAAAATATGATTTTTAATGAATTCCATTATATCCTCCTATTAATTATATTTATTCTACTATATCTATTGAACCACTTTCAGGTACAATTTGAATAAAAGTATTTCCATCATTTACAGTTATTTCTTGACCATTATCATATTTATAAATAGTTTGAGATTTTCTTGAATCTTTATGCCATGTAATAGGAACAGCATAACCATCGGAAATATAATAACCAGTGCCATTACCGACATTGTCAATTGTTTGTCTACCTTTATCATCTCCTGAAATGCCACTATACTTTATTGAATAAACTATTATGTTTTTTACAGTCAATTGTTTTCCTGTTACATAGTCATCTTGACTCTTTCCATTTACACTTCTTAAGTATACTTTATTTTCATTATCATACACATAATTATTATTCGTATTACTTGAATATTTTATATTAATTTTATTAGCTGGTATTGCACCTTCAAGTTGCGATAAACTTATTTCATCAGCACTATAATTTAATAATAAAGCATTATTTCTTTTGGTTCTTTTATTTCCTATTCCTTTATTTAATTTTTCTATATTTGTAAATAATGTAAATTCATAAGTTTTTGATGCTGATTTATCGCGCCAACCTGTAGTTGATTCATTAACTTCTATTCGATCTACACCTAATGAATTCCAATCTTCTCTTGCTTGAGGACTATAGCCATGATGAACATAAATGGCATCATTTTCTAAGGCATAATCCAAATAATAATGTCTAGCACTTCTAATAGAACCTATTCTTTCAGTATTTTGATCTAGAAATAAAGCGAGATATCTAGTAATTCCACCTTCTACCATCATTTCATATATTAAATATGCATCTTGAAGTCCTGATTGAAGTTTTCTTGCTCCTTCGACATTATTTACCATAACAGCATAAGGTCTTGATTTCGTATTAATATCAACAATATTTACTTTTTTAGTATTCGTTGTAGTTTTATTTTTAGCATAATCACCATTTGGATGTTTTTTTGTGTTTAAAAATAATAATAAACCTACTAAAATTAAAATAACTCCAATAATTATTGACAATAATACCTTCTTATTTTTTAATATTTTCATATACACTCTTCTCCTATAATTAAATAATAACATAATCAAAATTTTTTTAAAACTAATTTTTATAGATTGTAATAAAAATAATGATTTGTTATACTAATTTTGGTGATATAAATGAAATTTTTAAAAGATACATGGGAAAATCCAATATTTAAAAAAATAATTATAGGAACGGGAATTTTTCTATTAGTATTAATATTTTTAATGATGTTTGCATCTTGTACAAATAAAGGAAAAAAATATACATATGCAGATATAGAAAATTTAATGACAAAAATTGTTCAAACCAAATATAAAGATAGTAGTGAATTACCAAGTGATGGCAATAAATTAGAAGTTAATATAAGTAAATTAGTTGAAGAAGGATTAATGAAGAATATTAGCGAATATACTAAAGATGAAGAAACAAATTGTTCCGGTAAAGTTACAATATACAATAATAAAGATAATTATATATATATTCCCAATATAGATTGTGGCGATAAATATAAGACTAAAAATTTACATGATACTATCATTAGTGATAATTTAACTACTACGGGTAATGGTTTATATCAAGTTAATGATGAATATGTATTTAAAGGTGATAACATCAATAATTATATATCTATAAATAACGTTTTATTTAGAATTATTTCTATTAATGATGATGGTACTATTAGACTTATAGAAGATAAAAGAAAAGCTGATAATATAACTGTTTGGGATGATAGATATAATATAGATAAAAATGTTAATTATGGCATTAACAATTATTATGAAAATGGTCTAAGTAGTAGATTAAAAGAAAAATTAGAAAGTATTTATGAAAGTGATACATATTCATCTGAATTAAAAGCATATTTTATCCCAAGAGAAAATTGTATTGGTAAAAGAAGTATTACTGAAAGCGATAATAGTGGTAAAATTGAATGTAGTAAAAAATCAGAAGCTACTCCAATATCAATTATTGCACTATATGAATATTTTAGAGCAAGTTTAGATCCTAATTGTACGAGTGTTGAGAGTGCATCTTGTTCAAATTATAATTATTTTAATAGCAACTTAGATAGTTTTTGGACTTTAACAGCAGATAAAGATACTAGTTATAAAGTTTATAGAATTAGTAGTGGTGATGTAGCCTTAACAAATGCAAGTAGTTCATCAAATATTAAAATTGTTGTTAATGTAAATGGAGATTTACCTGTTGTTAGTGGTGATGGATCTAAAAATTCACCATATACCATCAACAAATCAAAATAAATATTTTTTATTACGATCGAGTAGAGAAAATCTACAATAATTTTTAAATTTGTCCCTCTACACCACCAGTACTTACCATTTCGGTATATGGCAGTTCAATTTATATTGAAGTTTGAACTTTTAAGTAATGGTCTAGTGGCATCACTAGTCCTTTTTTTAATATCTAACTAGATATTGCTACATGTATAACCATTGTCATTGAGTTATGCTAATAACTTGCTCTACTATAAGCTGTTCTTTTGGCTTTGTCTTTAGATATACCAAGTTTCAATAAACATTCATATCTATATTTGCAAGTTATCAATTATTTCCATATTATGCAACGTATTCTTCGTCTTAAATGCTTACTTATACTTACCATGTACCATTTCATATCGGCTATTCTAAAGTAATTTATTCATCCTCTTATAACTTGATTTAACTTAGTTATTCGATCTTCTAAACTCATACTCTAACTTCTTTTTGTTAATTGTTTTAGTTTTCGTTTAAATTTATTAATAGATTTTAAATGAGGTTTTGATTTAATTTTACCAATCTTTGTATAGTAAAATCCAAAACCAAGATATTTTATTTCATTTGGTCTTGCAACTTTACTCTTTTTCACATTTACTTTTAAACCTAGTTTCTTTTCTATAAATCTTGTTATGCTTTCCATAACCCAATTTGCTGCTTTTTCACTTTGTACTACAATTATGCAATCATCTGCATATCCTGTAAATCTTAAACCTCTTTTTCAAGTTCATTTAGCATGATATTTGATAGTAGCGGTGATAAATTACTACCTTGTGGTGTTCCTACTTTTGTTGGGCTAACAACTCCATTTTCCATTACTCCACTTACTAGATATTTTCTTATTAATGATGCTAACTCTCCATCATGTATTGTTTTCATGATTATTGATACTAGTTTATCATGACATACTGTATCAAAGAACTTTTGTAAATCTATATCTACTATCCAAGTATATCCATCATTAAAGTATTCAAGCAATTTAATTATAGCCATTTCACATGAGCGATTTGGTCTAAAACCATAACTTGTTTCACTAAATTGCTTTTCATATATTGGTGATAACACTTGAGCTATTGCTTGTTACAATACCCTATCTACTACAGTTGGTATTCCAAGACTTCGTTTATCACCATTTTCTTTTGGTATATAAACTCTTCTAACTGGACTTGGTTTATACTTTCTTTTTCGAATTTGTTCTTTAATTTCTTCTTTATGCTCATATAAATAAAAGCCAAGTTCTAAGGCGGTCTTGCCATAAACTTCGCTTGTGCCTTTATTTTTATATACTTGCTTATATGCTACATATAAGTTCTTGTCATCTAAGACTTTTTCTAGTAATTCCATACTTGTTCTTTCCTTTCTAATTTCAACATTAATCAATTAATCTTTTGAGACATTTTCTAAACATACGATTTATACCTAGTCTTTTATTTATTCTGATTTTTGATTAACATAATTTCAGTGTACTTAAACACTTTAAATTGTTCAGTCCTTCCTAGTTTTCTAGTACTATGACCTCGTCTAACTTCTCATGATAAAACTTTTTCGACCGACCTTAACAATTGATATATTAAATCGCTTGTATTTATTCGTTCATGAGACCTCCCATGGTAAGACATATAACTTTCCTCGTTTACTCACTTAATTTACTACATAAATTTACGTGTATCTTTTTGGACTTTAATTTGTTTTGTAATCTCATCCATTTATGTAGCCTTAGTATTAAGTTTCTATTCGTTGAGCCACGATTTTGTTCCACACTTCCTTTAGCCCTAACATCACTGTTAATGCCTTGTGCTACTCTAATACTTCGTTGATACATACGTGTATAGTGGACTTTCACCACATAGTTATATACCATGCATGGCATACAAAAAAGATATTATCATGTTAAATTTAATAATATCTTTTTTTATTTTTTGTTAATTACATAATTATAAATTAGATCAACAGTAGACTCTACTCCATATTTATCAACATTAATAAGTAAGTCATAGTTAGAAACATTACCCCATTCTTTGTTAGTATAGAAATTATAATGTTTACTTCTTTCTTTATCTATTTTCTTAATTTCATTTAAGGCTTTATTTTTAGAAATTCCATAATATTTAACACATCTATTTATTTTACTTGCTTCATCACTATATAAGAATACTTTTAAGACATCTTTGTTACCATCTAAAATATAATCAGCACATCTACCAACAATTATACAAGATTCAGTTTTAGCAATCTTTTTTATTACTTTTGACTCAGCAATAAATATTAAATTGTCATTATTACTTTCGTATTTAGCGTTATTTAAGCTTTCTTCATTACTGGCAATATAATTTTTAGATAAACCAGATTCCTTACTAACTAAAGAAATAATATTTTTATCGTAGAAATTAACTCCTAATTTTTTAGCAAGTAGTTCTCCAACATAGTGTCCACCAGAACCATACTCTCTACCGATTGTAACAATTATTTTCTTTCCTTCATATTTATTTTCGTTATTAGCACATTCATTTATATCATCAACTTTAATCTTAGATAATCCTTTATACTCATTTACATAAATTATTAAAGCAATAACAAAAGTAATACTATCTGATATTCTACCAGCATCTAATACACCATATATTCCTTTATTAAAGGTAATACATAGTAATAAAGATATAGGTATTAATAAAATTATTTGTCTAATAAATGATACAGCAGTTGCTTTCTTTATATGTCCTAAACTTTGAATAGCAATACTTGTTGTCATTTCTACTGCATTTAATGCACATACCATAAAGAATGTTTTACACATTAAAACAGCAAATTCCATAAATAAATCATAATTAGCATCACTATTTGTAATAAAGAAACTTACTATCTCTTTAGGAAAACAATATAAAATAATATTAAATATTATACCTATTAAGAAATTTAAAATTATTACTTTTTTAAGAACTTCTTTAACTCTATCTATTTTTCCAGCACCAAAATTAAAACCAATAATTGGTTGAACGCCAATTGAAATACCTAATATGATTGATACATAAATACTATTGATTTTACTTAAAACTCCATATACTGATAATGGAATATCTGCTCCATACACACTTTTTGCTCCAAATTTAGTCATAATATTATTCATAAATACAAATAAAACTAAAATTGTTAATTGAGTAATAAATGAAGATAATCCAAGTGATAATATCTTTAAAATATTTTTTGATAATTTAAAATCATCTTTTTCTAATTTAATAGTTTTGAACTTCTTTAAATAAACAACTGCAATTATGAAAGATACTATTTGACCTATAACAGTTGCAATAGCTCCTCCTTTAACGCCTAAGTTAAATCCAAAAATAAATACGGGATCTAAGATAATATTAATAATAGCGCCTATAATAAGCATAACCATTGAATACTTTGGTGAACCATCTGCTCTAATTATATTAGAAAATGCAGAATATACAATCATAAATGGCATACCTATTAAAATTATTATTCCATAATCATAAGCATAACTATATACATTTTCAGTACAACCAAAAAAATATAATAATTTAGGTAATAGAATAAAACTTATTAAAGAAAAAATAATAGATACTATAATTGATAAAGTTATCGCTTCTCCAACACTTTTCTTAGCATTATCTTTATTACCTTCTCCAAGTCTCAAAGAAAAATTAGCAGCAGCACCATTTCCAATTAAACCTGCTATCGCATTGCCTAAAATAACTAATGGAAATATAACATTAGTGGCAGCATTACCTAAGGTTCCAACTCCTTTTCCTATAAATATTTGATCAACAATATTATAAATAGAATTAATTATCATACTAATTACACATGGAATCGCAAATGAAATTATTAATTTATTTATTTTTTCTGTAGCTAAATCATTCTTTTTCATAATAGATATCCTCTCCTTTTTAATTAGCCTTATATTTTATAACATAATTTTTTTAAAAATGTAAGCAAAAATTTTGCTAAATAAACATATACTTTACTAATAAAAAAATGTTAAAATACAAATAAGGTGATTTGATTTATGAAGTTAATAATTAAAAACTATATTACAAATTTATTAAATATATTATATTTAGAAATAATTTATCATATATTGATATTTAAAACATTTACATTAAATGAAATATTATTTATTCTTTTATTTAGTTTAATAAATACATTATTTATTGATATAATTTGTTCATTAACTAAAAATAAAACTTTAAATAAATGGTTAAATATATTTATAAATTCTTTCTTAAGTATTTTATTCATTGCTTATTTTACCAACTTTAAATTTTATGGAAATACCTTAAGTATATACTCTATTTTTCATGGTGGACAAGTATTTGGTTTCTTAAGTGCTATAATTAAGGTTATTAAAGAAAATATATTTGGTATTATCTTATTATTTATACCTATTCCTTTAAATATCATATTACATAAATTTAAAGATGCTAATATTTTAAACATTAAAGAGATAGTTATAAAAGGTATATCATTAGTTATGTTATTTATCTTAACTTTACTATCATTAAATATAGATGGCAATGACATTTATAGCGCTAATAATTTATATTTTCACAAACATGTACCAAATCAAACAGCTCAAAAATTTGGAATATTAACAACATTAAGATTAGATTTAGAAAGAACCATCTTCAATTTTGAGGAAGATAGTATCAATGTTATTGCACCAACTGATGAAGTAGAAATTGATAATACTAAGAAATATAATATAACTGATATTGATTTTAAAGAACTAGCAGCTAATGAAACAAATAAAGATATTAAAAATATTCATGAATACTTTAGTACAGTTATTCCAACTAATAAAAATGAATATACAGGTATATTTAAAGGTAAAAATTTAATTTCGATTACAGCTGAAGCATTTAGTCCAATTGCGGTTAATAAAGATTTAACTCCTACTTTATATAAACTTGTTAATTCCAGTTTTAAATTTACTAACTTTTATACTCCAGTTTATTATGTATCAACTTCAGATGGTGAATATGTTACTTTAAATAGTTTACTTCCTAAAGAAAGCGTTTGGTCATTCTCTAAATCAAGTAAAAATTACTTACCTTATGCTTATGGTAATGTCTTCTCTAGTTTAGGCTATAAAACTTATGCATTTCATGACGGAACTTACAAATACTATAACAGACATTTATCACACCCTAATATGGGATATCAAACCTATATGGCTTGTGGTAATGGATTAGAAAAAATTAAAGGAATGAATTGTAAAAAATGGCCTCAAAGTGATTTAGAAATGATTAATGCAACTTTTGATATGTACTCTAGTCATGAACAATTTATGGTTTATTATATGACAATTAGTGGACACCTTGAATACAACTTTATGGGAAATAATATGTCTTATAAAAATAAAGATGCTGTTAAAGATTTACCATATAGTGAAGCAATTAAAGCTTATATAGCAGCTCAAATAGAACTTGATAAAGCTCTAGAAGAATTATTAAATAAATTAGAAGAAAAAGGTATTTTAGATGATACAGTAATTGTTTTATCAGCAGATCATTATCCTTATGGATTAACAACTAGTCAAATGAAAGAAATAATGAATATTGAAGATGAAAAATTTGATGTTCATAAAAATAATTTAATAATATATAATAGTAAGCTTACTAAAACAGTCGAAGTTGATAAATTAGGAGAAAGTTTAGATATCTTACCTACTGTCTTAAATCTTTTTGGTATTAATTATGATTCAAGAATTCTTATGGGAACTGACCTACTTTCGGATAATGATGGATTAGTAATATTTAATGACCGTTCTTGGATAACTGAAAAAGGAAAATATAACGCTGCTACTAAGAAATTTACTTCCTATACAGATGACATAGATGATAACTATGTTGAAACTATAAATCAAATAGTTTATAACAAATATGTAATTTCTAAAAATATATTAGATACTGATTATTATCGCAAATTATTTAATAAGGAGAGTTAACTGTGGAAATAAAAGATATAATGCTTAAACATGAAAAAAATTATTCAAAGTATGCAACTTTTGATAAAGAATCAATAAGATTTAAAGATTATACACCAGATATTAGGCCCAATTTCTTTAGGGATACTGACCGCATAATTTATTCTTCTTCATATACTAGATATATTGGTAAAACACAGGTATTTACATTACCAACAAATGACAATGTTTCAAGAAGAAGCACTCATGTTCAATTAGTTGCTAAAATTGCTCGTTCAATTGGTAGAGCTTTATCATTAAATGAAGATTTAATTGAGGCAATCGCTTTAGGTCATGACTTAGGGCATGTTCCATACGGACACGTAGGTGAAAGATTTTTAAATGAAATTAGTTTAAAACATAATGAAGGATACTTTAATCACAATGTTCAAAGTGTTAGAAACCTAATGGTTATTGAAAATAACGGCGAAGGTTTAAACTTAAGTGTCCAAGTACTAGATGGAATTTTATGTCATAACGGTGAATTAGAACTTCAAGAATATAGACCCAAAAAGAAAACTATCAATGACTTTCTAAATGATTATAATAATTGTTATAATATTCCAAAATATGTTAAAACTTTAGTTCCAATGACCTTAGAAGGATGTGTTGTCAGATTATCAGATATTATTGCCTATTTAGGTAGAGATATTGAAGATGCTGAAAAATTAGGTTTATTTAATAAAAAAGATATTCCTAAAGAAATATCAAATGTTTTAGGCACAACCAATCGAGAAATAGTTAACACAATTATAACTAATGTTGTTCAAAATAGCTTAGATAAAGATTACATATGTGTAGATAATAAAATATTTAATGCCATTGCTAATCTTAAAAAATTCAATTATGAAAATATTTACGATAAAATTTATACCAATGAAGAATTCAATGAAATTAAACATAAATTTGAATACCTATTTGATAATTTATTAATATCTTTAAAAGAAAAAGACTTAAATTCCAAGATATATTCTAAATTTTATTTACCAATGAATAACGATTACAAAAATAATACAGCTGATGAAAGAATTGTTATCGATTATATTGCTGGAATGACAGACGAATACTTCTTAAACGAATATAAACACTACCAATCAAAGTAGTGTTTATTTTTTATTGTTACTATTTATATTAATATAACATTCATTAATTAAAAAACTTTTTATTTCAGTATTATCATTTGTTTCATAATATTTTATAAGTAATGATTTGTATTGATCAATTTTTTCTACAGGAATTACTATTATTCCTTTACCTTTGCCAATCAAATAATGATTTGCAAATATTACAGAGGTTCTTTTATTTCCATCGAGAAACATTTGTTTTTTTACTGTATATAAAAGTAAATTTGTAGCTTTATCAACGTCATTTTCATTAGTTTCTAATATATTATTTAATTCTTCTTTTATTTGCGATTCAATAGGTATATCAGGATTCCAATTTGTTCCACCAATTTTTACTGGCGTAGTTCTTAATACTCCTGTAGAATAATAAAATCCCTCTTCAACCAATTTATTTATTGTACATAAAACATTATAATCTGACTTATTAAGTATTACATTTTTATTAAGAATAAACTCCCATGCATGTTTAAGATTGACTACTTTCATTATATCTTCAGATGACATATCATTTACTTTGCCACCTTCGATGATACTTTCAGTATCTGATAAAGTTGTCGCAACACCTTCTAAAATTGCCTGTTTATATATTGTATCGGCTAAATGTTTTTTTGCAAAATCAATATTTCTTGATACCTCTGATGATAGTTCTTCATCAACATAATTTAATTCTTTTAATTGTTTTTCAATAGTTCTAATTGTTTTTTTAATGTCTTTTGCTTTCACGTTATTATTTAATATTAAATTATAAAGATTGTCATTGTATTCTCCAATATATTTGGTTGATTGTAGTCCATCTTCTTTAATATGTGTGTAGATATATTTTTTATTATCTTTTTCTCTAATTTCTACTGCTCCATACACAAGTTTATTTAATTCAACTTCTAATAATTGCTTCTGATTTATTAAATTTAGTATTTGCATTTGATTATCCATTAAATACACCTCTAATTAAATTATACTACTTTTTTTATTAGTGTGAAACTTTTTTATATAAAATTAAGTAAAAAGTTTCACACTATGTTTATATAAAAAAAGCACTATCTTACGACAATGCTTACAATTTATCCTCAATATTTTTTAAATCCATTATTACTTTTTATTTTTATAAATATGTTCTAATACATTTCCTATAATTCCATAGAAAACATATATAAGCGCTACTAATAAAACAAATCCATATAATAATTGCCATATTTTATCCATATCAATCATTGTACATAGTACTCCTGTTGAACTAATAATAAAAGCATTTACTAGTGATAAAATAATGCCCAATTTATTATAATCTTCTTTTTTAGCCTTAACTAAGTCCATTCCAATAAATTTTTTTAACTTCTTTTTCTTTCTTTTAATAAAATAATCTATTAGAAATACGATAAAAAATATAACAAATAATATTAAAAATAATATCAAATTTTCCATATATATCCTTTCTTTAATAAAAAAACGACTAATTTTAAAGAACGAAAAAAGTCGTAGTATTACCTTAATTTAATTATACATTTTGTTTTAACGGTCTTTATCTTAAACATCAATAGATAAATATCAATTTGGCTGCCCAGGTTGGATTCGAACCAACGAAATGTTAGGGTCAGAGCCTAATGCCTTACCACTTGGCGACTGGGCAATTTAATTACAAATTCATTATACTACTTTAATACTTTCTAAATCAACCCAAAATTAAAAGTAGACATTAAATC
>DJSP01000031.1 GCA_002438065.1 Caryophanales bacterium UBA6331
GACTTTGTAAACACTATCAAAATTTGACTAAAATTTGACTAAACACCCCATTATATGATAGAATAGAACTCGTTCGTCTGAGGAGGGGAACAAAAAATGAATAAAAAATTATCTTCTTTGAAGATACATAATATAGTAGTTTGTGCAATTATTTTAATAGTTTTCGTCATATTTGGTGTAGCTAATGCTAAAGCTGAAGAAATAAATAATAATGATGAGGTGTTACCCTCGAACAACATTCAGCTTGGAAACAATTATCGAAAATTAATTGAAGAAAATAATGAAAAACAAACAACTAATACAAAGAAAAAAGAATCTAACTTATTAAATATAAAAGAAAAAGAAATCAAATTCTTTAGTGAGATATTTGGTTATAATTATGCAGATGTTTTAAACAACTTAAAAGAAATTAATAATGAAATATATAATGAGTACAATATAGGTAATATCAAAAATAATAAAGATGAATTAATTAAATATAACTCATTTGAGTATGGATTAATTGAATATTTTTATAATTTAAATAAAGAAAAAGGACTAAAAAAGACTAATAAATATGTTTCATATAATGGAAACTCTAAATATGTTGAAAATCTAATAATTTATTTTTCATCTATTTATGATAATGTAGATTCAAAACTATTACTTAGTATAGGTGCTGCCGAAAGCGGCTATTATAAAGTAAAATATATGTTAAGACAAAACAACATTTATGGCGGTATGAGTTCAAAAGGTTTAATAAAATATAATAATATTGAACTAGGAGTCTTAACTTATGTTAGAATGATGTCTAGAAATTACTATGCTAAAGGTCTAACAAACATGTATAGTATAGGTAAGGTATATTGTCCAACATATGAAAATGGTACAAAAATTGCAAGTCCTCACTGGATTAGTTTAATTAATAAAGCCTTAACCAAATATGAACTATACAATTTTAATATCGAATTAAAAGATATTTTAGAGTAGATTGAAATTCTACTCTTTTTAATTTATAATCAAGTTAGAAATTAGAGGTAAAATAAAATGAGAAAAGATAAAATAAATTATTATTTAGATATAGCTGCATCAGTATCACAAAGAAGTACATGTCTACGTAGACACTTCGGCTGTGTTATTGTAAAAAATGATGAAATAATATCAACTGGTTATAATGGAACTCCAAGAGGAAGAAAAAATTGTGATGATTTAGGAATTTGTTATCGTGAAAAATTAGCTATTCCTAGAGGCGAAAGATATGAATTATGTCGAAGTGTTCATGCTGAACAAAATGCTATTATAAGTGCATCTAGAAATGAACTAATTGATGCTGATTTATATATGGTAGGAATTAATGCCAAAACAGGAGAAATTGAGCCTAACTCTACTTCATGTATGATGTGCAAAAGAGTAGTAATAAATAGTGGTATAAAAAAAGTTATTGTTAGAGAACCAAATAACAAATACACAATATATAAAGTAGAAGATTGGATTACAAATGATGATTCATTAGATGGGAGCATGGGATATTAATGAAAAACATTACCGAATTTGATTTTAATAATAAAAAGGCAATATTAAGGTTAGATTTAAATGTTCCAATAAAAGACGGAAAGATTCTATCAAAAGACAAAATAAATTATTCATTAAACACAATTAATTATATAAAAGATCATGGTGGTAAAGTTATTATTTTATCTCACTTGGGAAAAATTAAAAATGAAGAGGATAAAATAAAAAATAGTTTATATATTGTTTATGAAGAACTATTGAAAATATACAAGGAAAACGTTTATTTTTCTAGCGCAACTCATGGTCATGTTTTAGAAAATAAGATAGATAATTTAAATAATGGAGATATTCTTCTAGTTGAGAATACAAGATATGAAGATTTGCCAAATAAAAAAGAAAGTAACTGCGATGAAACGTTAGCTAAATACTGGGCTAGTTTAGGCGATTTATTTATAAATGATGCCTTTGGAATGACCCATCGTAAACATGCATCAAATTATGGAATTGCAAAATATTTGCCAAGTGGAATAGGATTTCTTATTGAATCCGAATTAAAAGGTCTTGAACCAGTTATTAACCCAATTCATCCATTTGTTATTATAATGGGTGGAGCAAAGGTAACTGATAAATTAGATGTTATAGAAGGCATTCTTCCAAAATGCGATTATCTTTTAGTTGGTGGTGGCATAGCCAATAGTTTTCTAGCCTGTAATAACAATGTTGGTAAAAGTTTAAAAGATGATGATAGAATTGAAAAATTAAAAGAACTATTAAATCAATATTCTGAAAAAATAATTATGCCAGTTGATGCCATCGTTGAAGAAAATAATAATGTAATGGAAAAAGATATTAATGAATTAACCAATGATAGTATTATATATGATATAGGTAGTAAAACCATAAACAAGTATGCAAAAATAATAGAAAGTGCTCGAACAATTTTTATAAATGGTACAATGGGACTATACGAAGATGAAAGATTTGCAAATGGAACAAAAGAAATTCTTCAAAATATTTCTAAATCTGAATTTGTAAAAATTGCAGGGGGTGGAGATGCTTTAGCCAGCATTGAAAAATTTAATATCAAAAACTTTGATTATAAATCCACTGGTGGCGGCGCTACCCTAGAATATATTAAAACAGGAAAACTTAATTGTATGAATTAACAAAATTGGAAAAAAACAAATATACTAAATATGGCAATCGCATAAAAA
>DJSP01000099.1 GCA_002438065.1 Caryophanales bacterium UBA6331
CAACAATAGATACTATTAAAGTAAATACAATATATGATTTAGGAGAACAAACTAATTTATCAATCACATTGCCAACTACTGGTAAACTTGGAGATTGGCTACAATTTGATTTTTTAAGCGGTCCAACTAAAACAACTTTAGAAATAAATGCAGAATCTGGTATTTTAGGATTTGATTTAATACCTGAATCAAATTATATTTATACAATGTATTTAGATTGGGGTATGATTGGTAAAAATACAGATGATTCTATAAATTATGGATGGAGATTCAATTATTCAGAATATCCACTTAATAGTTAAGGAGGTTTATATAAATGACAATATATAGTGATTATTTAAAAAGAAAATCTCAAAATGCTATTAAGTTTGGGTATTCTGATGAATACCCAAGTATTTTAAAAAATAGTAAAGGTAAAGAATTGAAAGATTATCAAATTTATGGAAATAGTAAACAACAAAATAAAAATTTATCGATATACCCGTATCGTGATACTACTAAAACACAAAATGGTATTACATTTACTGATAATAAAAATGGAAGTATATCAATAAATGGAACTGCTACAAATAATGCAATATTTAATTTAATGACTGAAGCTGATATTAATGCTAAATTAAATATTAATAAAAGTTATGTATTATCAGGATGTCCAGAAAACGGTTCAACAGATACATATGGAATTATGTGGGATAGATTAGGATATGATATAGGTTTAGGTTATAAAAAAACTATTAGTTCAAAAATGGGTGGACTTATTATTTATATAAAATCTGGAGTAACTTGTGATAATCTTATTTTTAAACCACAAATAGAAGAAGGAACTATTAAAACTGATTATATATCTCAAGTTCCAATGTTTGAAAATCCAATTGAAATTGAATCTATTGGTGAAAAAACAGCTAATCTTTTTAATTATATGGATTCAAAAAATGATAATCAAATAAAAGCTGATGTGAATGGTTGGTTTGATGTTACAATTGATAATAGTTCTGGTACTGATACTATTTATAAAAATTGTTGGACTAATGTTAATTCTAATTTAAAAATAGATACTAAATATTATTTGTATACTGAAATAGCAGAAACATCAGGAGATATTATATATGTTCCATGTTCTGTAAATGCAAATAATAATTCACAATTTAAATATGGTTTAAGTACTACATCTGGTTACATTACAACAATTAGTGATTTTATAGATAGCTCATGTATGTTAAGATCGTATTGTGCTTGTAAAGCAGGAACATCAGGACATATTAAATTTAGAATATCAGTATATGAAGAAAAACAAGATTGGTTTGAACCTTATGATAAATATAAAATACCATTAATATGTAGAGGTAAAAATGTATTTGATATATCAAAATGTATTAGTTATCGTAATACTGATAATAGTATTTACATTTCACCAAATTCACAAAGAGCTATTGTTCAAGGTAATGTAAAAGATATTACTCAAATGCGAGTAGGTAGAACTTATATTATTAGTGCAAATAGTACAAGTAATACTGGACACTTTGTTTATTTAAGTGGTTCTAAAAAAGTATGGCATTGGGATCAAACATATATACCAACTCAAGAAGACATTGATGGTAAAATTGCTTTTTATAAAGCAACATCTGATGAAAATGATGAAGGTTTAACAACAGGTGCAATTATTACTAATGTACAGATTGAAGAAGCTACTATTAAATCAGAGTATGAATCTTATAAAACGCCTATTACTACAAATATTTATTTAGATAAACAATTAAAAGGATTAACTAATAAATGCGATGCTATAGATTTTAAAAATCAAAAATTAATTCAAAATATAGATGAAACAACATTAGATGGAACTGAAACATGGACATATTTAACTAATTCTGATAATGGAATTACATATGATGCTGTTGGAACAGTATTATCAAAATTTATGATTGGAAATAAAAGTAGTGCATTATTATCTACTGGATTATTTAAAGCAGGATTTTATAATCAACAAACATACACTGGATTTACATCTTGGACAACTCCAAGTGGTACATTAATGTATAAAAAAGATGGAATTACTATTGATACTATAAAAGAATTATTACAAAATCAAAATGTTACAATAGCTGCTATTTTAAAAGATCCAATAGAAACATCTATTGATTTATCTAAGTTACCTACTTTAAAAGGAACTACCATATATGAAATTGATTCTAATGTTATTCCTCAATCAATGAAAATAAAATATATTAGAAATTAATATAGGGGGTTGATATTATGAATGATATGTATTTATTCATAAATGAATCTTCAATTCAAAAATATAATAATGAAATTCTTGAAAATAAAATAGATAATAAAATTACAAAAGTTGTTGCTAATCCAACTGAAAATCATTTAAAAGAATTTAATTATATGGAATTAGTTGAAAATTCTAGTTCTGAAATTAATGAAAATGAAGATCAAAATGTTATATTAAAATATGAAATTAAAGATGGAAAAATTCATCAAGTATATGAAGTAATTAATGATGAAATGACTACAATTTAAAAAATAACTTAAATATATAAAACTTATTATAATATTTTAGTTAAAGAATGAAAGGATTGACAAAAATTAATATGGAAATCAAAGTTGAAGATATTATTGATGGGATTATAACTGGAATTAAAAAGTATGGTATATTTTTTAAATTATCTGAAGATAAAATTGGATTTTGTCATATATCTAAAATAACAGGTCAATTTATTGATGATATTTCAAAATTATATAATATTGGAGATTCTGTTAAAGTAAAAGTTATAAATATTAAAGATAATGGACAAATTGAATTATCAATAAAAGATGTAGTGAATAATATACCTCAGAAGCCTCAATTTAATACTAATAAAAAACAATATAATAATACTAATAAATTTACTCAACCAATTAAAAAGAAAGAACCTGAATCATTTGAAGATATGTTACAGGCATTTATGAAAAATTCAGATTCTAAATTTAAAGATATGAATGCTAGAAATCAAAAACGTAAACATTAAAATATATAAAATTAATGATTTTAGGACTATCTAAAATGATAGTCCTTTATTATTATGAAAATAAAATAAAAATATAAATAGAATTATAATAATAAGGTGGTGAAATGCATGTCAGAAATATCTTTTCACAAATCTAAAAGAGATATAAATTTACCTAACCCTAATACATTAGAACATGAAATTCAAGCTAAAGTTGCTAATAGTTTATATATAATTAAAGATGGAAATAATAAAGGTAAAATTTATTTTGATTATGATGAAAATACAAGACTTGAGATTGGATCTAATGATAATGTATTATATTATGAGTATAATACATTAAATAATACTGTAATTATTGCTCAAAAGTCTAATTTTTATACATTAAATAATAATGGAAGTAAATCAAGAATAGTAACTCCATATAATGAATTAGAAGTTAATAAAATTGTAGCAACACCTTATAGTATATATATAATTAAAGAAATTGGTCCAAGTGATAATCTTACAAATTCTCAAGTAAGATTAGTAAAATTATATGAACCACAAAAATTATCATGGAATGATTATTTTACAAATACTTCAAATAATACTTCTATTGCAGGTGACGCTATAGCAGGAATATCCATTGTAGGTAATTAAAATGGAAGGTGATTAATAATGTTTTTTAATAAAATTAATTATGAGAATCATAAAACAAAAATAATGGCTGAAAATTTAAATGAAATTCAAGATACTCTTATTAAAATACAACGTGTAAGTAAGTCAATACCACTTACCCCCCCGTAGTGTCAGAAATCATGCGTTGTGCCACTTCTTATTTGAATAATAAAGATAACTTTACTTTTACAAGTTCAGGTCAAGGGACTTTATTTGATGATGACTTCAATACATCTTCTCCTAAAATTGATTGTAGTTCATTAATGATGGCTTGGGTAATGGGAATACCTTATGAATGGTCAAAATATGTAGGAAAAGATAATATTAAACATTATGATTATGGAATAAAATTACCAATAAATCCCTATGCAAGTGACAGACCAAATAGATATTATACACATGAACTTGCACATTATTTTGATGAACAAGGTTGGTGTTTTATACCTGATGAAAATTATTCCGATATTGCACCTGGAGATATTATATTTGTATCTTTTAAAAGTAGAGATGGTAAGTATGATTTTCATGATAATGCTTATATGAAAATAGATCATTGTTCATTAGTGTTGGGGTATAAAGATCCTACTCATTTAATATGTTTACATACATCTGAAAAGTATACACTTAATTTTTATGATGTTTGCGTATTACCATCTGAATATGATAGTACATCATCAAATGGTTATAATAATGCAATTAAATTAGTAGCAAGATTGCCATTTAAATCTGGATATATAAATGAAAAGCCAATTTTTATTGATTCTCATAATCCAGTTACAACTACTAATAAAAGTAATGGTTTTCTAAGAACAATTACTCTTGATGAACCTTTAAAAACTAATACAACGTATACGTTAATAACTAATGTGGAAAATGCTTTTCCACAAGAAAAACCATCTAAAAATAACTACTTTGGTATTAGGGCAAGTTACACAGATGGTACGGCTGATGAAACAATATTTTCTTGGGCATTAAATGCATATCCTCAAGATAATTTGTATAGATGTCGGTTTGTAACAGGTGATAAAGAAATATCTAAACTAAAATTATATGTATTAAGTTGCACTGTTGCAGGTCATAAGTATAATTATTCTATGTTATATGAAGGTTCAGTATCAATGACACCACATGAAAGTGATTTAAAATAAAATTTAAAATATATTGGAGATGAATTATAAAAATGATTAAAATTAAAAGATTTGCATTTACATTTATAGTAGCATTTATTTTATTATTAGTAATACTTAATACAATACTTATAGATAAAACTAATGATGAAGTAAATAATAAAACTAATAATCAAAATTCATATTTTATTTTAGCAGGTTATGATAATGATAATCGACTTTGTGAAGTTAAAAAAGATTATGATGCATTTAATTATTTATGTCAAAATAAAAAAGAAGAGAAAGATATTAACTTGACTTATAAATGGTTTTTATTTGACTATAAAAATAATTTAATAAAATCAAGTAGTAAATAATGAGGTAAAGGTTATGTGTAAAATATCTAAAAATATTAATATTGTTAAACATTTTAATGTAAAAGATGTTATTGATGAAGACTTTGTTAATTATAAAAAACCAAGCATGTTTATTGCAACTTCAAAGTGTTCCTTTAAATGTGAAAAAGAAGATTGCGAAGTTCATTGTCAAAATAGTAGCATTGTAAGACAAAAAACAATAAAAGAAAATATTAATAAATTAATCAATCGATATTTAAAAAATGATATTACACATGCTATTGTATTTGGTGGATTAGAACCTTTTGATCAAATGGATGAATTAATAAGTTTTGTTATAGCTTTTAGAAAATATTCATATGATGATATTGTTATATATACAGGATATAATGAAATAGAAGTATATGATAAACGAAAAGTTTTATTATTTGCTAATAATCATAATGGCAAAATTATTATTAAATATGGACGTTTTAAATCAAATGGAATAAAACGTTATGATAATATTTTAGGAATTGAATTAGCTTCATCAAATCAATATGCAGTTGTATATAATTAGGATAGTGATATTATGGAAAAACAAATAAGTAAAATGAATATATCTAAAGATGTATTAAATGGTACATCTAAGCAATTTGTGGAATGTCCAAATTGTAAAAAAACATTTTATGTAAATATAATTAATAAACATAGAAAGCAAAAAATTATAAATACCACTTGTCCAAAATGTAAATATCATATTTCTATTGGAGATATATATAACTTTGATACTGGAAATAAATTAAATAAAAGATTAGAAAAATATAATCAAGAAACATATGACAAAAAAGAATGGAATAATAATTATGATATTATTTAATGGAGGTAAATACAATTGATTGATGAAAGTAAAATTGTAAACCTGGCACAATTAAAATTAGTTTGTGAAAGAATTAAAGCTAAAATTAATTCTTCTACTTTAGGTGATACTACTTTTAGTGATTATACTATAGGATCTACATATAATGGAGTAGAAGGATTATGTAAATTTAGTTTAAGTGGAAAAGTTACTAAAGTTTGGGCAGATCCTGCTCAAGATGGATTTATACAGGCATATTATTATATGGCTTCAGGAATGAAAGATAAAAAACCTGAAATTCCGCATACACAGGCTAAAGTATTGTGCAATGATAAAGAAGTATTTAATTTAGGAGATATGTTTGGAATAACTGGACAATATACAGTTAATGGAACTAAATATACAGTTGATGATGTTTGTGATGAATATAATAATAATTGTTTTATTCAACGTGTATCTGATGAATTTTATCCAAAAGCAGATTATATTACTGAAGATTTAATTCAATTAACTATTAAAGGTGCTAATAGTGTTATGTTTGAATTGAGAATACCAGAAAAAGCATTTGGAGATCAACTTCCATATAAAAATTCTCCTACAGAATTTAAACCATTAATTTGTCCAATGTCAAGAACTATTTCTGAAGACCATTTATTAAATGCAATGACAACTTTTGATAATTATTATAATCAAGTAATGTCATTTGCTTGGCATGATGCAAATCCAGATGGAGAAACAGATATTGAAAAATCTGGATATTATAGTTTACATTTTGGATCAAGAACTGATGGATCAACTAAAAAGGATTTAATTAAAAAATTATTTAATTCAAAATGGTATATAAGATATTCATTAGCTGAACCTATTTATAAATATAATACCGGTAAAGTATATATTCATGCAAATGATGTTATTACTTTTAAAAATATAAATGATTATTATACACCAACTATAAATTATTTTAAAACACCTGATAATATTTGTAGTCAAGTAATTGGAATGGATTCAATAACTACAAATATTTTGGATTTAAATAATAGAGTGGAAAATGTTGAAATTGGTGATACTACATTTGGTTATCCTGATGGATCTACAGATAATTATGACTACATAATGTCATTAATAGATAATAATAACAATAGTGGAATTAATAAAGCGATTAATATTCCAGCAGGTAAATATTATATTTCAAAACCAATTACTATATTAACTAATCATACAACTATTGAAGGTAATGGTGAAGTAATTTTAATTTGTCCAAATAAGCAACCTGGTATTATAATTCAAGCTAGTTATGTTTGTATAAGTGGAATAACTTTTTGGATTTCTAAAACTGAAGATTCAGAATCCATTGAAACTGATAATGGGTCTCATTGCGGAATTTATGTAGATGCAGGAAAAGGTATTTATAATACAAAAATATTAAATTGTGATTTTCAAGGTGCTTATAGATTGTCAACAAAAAATATAGAAAGATCATATGGAATTTATTATGCATTTGCAAAGGATAGTGTATATACACCAAACGAATGGGGTTTTTCATATTTTAACATTATAGATAATTGTAGATTTTATTCAGTGTATTGTGGATTATATTTACCATATGGATCTCAACCTGCTAAAGTATGGTTTACTTTTGATAGAGGTGAAAATGTATATAACATACAAGGATTATCAGGAACTCCTTGTTATAATACTTTAGGTACTGGATATGGTTGTATCTGTGGTGGTTCTACTAATTTTATTAGATTTGATGGACAATTTATTGGAGAAAATCATACTAATCCTACAAATCCTATTTTCGAAACAATTGATGGTGTTAAAACATGTACATCTGCAACTATAAATAATTTATCAGTATGTGCAGTTAAATGTTCAGGTGGAAACAATTACATTGAAGGATTTGCATATGATAGTCAAAGAAGTGATTATGGATATGTATGGTTTACTAATAAAGCTAATAATAATATGTTTTCAATATTATTTTATGGAACTAAATATGGATTTGCTGATTCAATGACATTTAATGATACTTATACAGTATACGATAATGATAATGTTGCATATACATACACTGCTTTAAGTAGAAATCATAGGTATATATACGATGAAAGTGGATTAAATAGAAGTGCTTTTCAACCTCCAAGATTACAAAACGATATGTTTTTAAGTTCTAATAATATAGTAGCTATCTCATCAGATGGAACCGTTACATATAATAATTATACAAAACATTTTGGAATACAAGATAATGCATTAGCATATGTTAATAATTGGGGTGGAAATTCATCAAATTCTGCAATTAAATGTTATACAATTAATAATTCAGATGAAAAAATTGATGAAATTTTATATAAAGGAGATCCTGCTAATAAAATTAGCGGGACTATAGATTCTTTATTTACACCATATCTTGAATCAGGTTTTGATTCAGGCATAACATTTAATACTATACCAACAGAAGAAAATCCAATATACATTGATATTATGTTTGGAAAAATAATTAAAATGGAACGATTAATGATTAAATTTAATAATTTTATTTCTAAAACATTTAGTATTTTACCTATTATAAGAAATGATTCTGATAATTTACAGTGGGATGCTGCTATAAATATAAATGATAATAATAAAGGACAAGTTGATTTACATGTAATGCATGATACTAATGGTTGGGGTTATTGGGGCAACCTAACAGGAATTAAAATTGTAATATGTGAAGGATTATCAGTTGGCAATTATAATCCTAATGGTTATGAAGGAATTTCTAATATATTTGGATTAGCTAGTAATTATGGTGGTAAATCATACTTACCACGAGGTGGTGGAGATTTATATGGTGACTTAAAATTAAATAACAATAATTTATATTTAGGATTTGTTGATGAGTTACCTGAAGCTTCTGAAGCATTAAGAGGTGCTACTATAATATTAAAAGGAAATGAATCTGATATACTGTATACTTGTTTAAAACAAAACAATGAATTTAAATGGATTCCATTAAATCAATAAAATAAAAATATAAAATAATTTTCGAAAGAGGTGTTAGTATGCCTGTACAATATGAAAACACTGGTGCAATATTTACATTAGTAGAAACAGATAATATTAATAAAGTACCATTTGTTAGAGGTCAGTATATTATTGTAGATGATGGTATGGTATATTATGATCCAACTACAGGATCTAATATAAATCAAAGAGTATGTTTAACTCCAAAAAGAGAAGTAGATGTTAATGATAGAAGTAAGGATTCTAATGGTGAGTGGTTAACTGATGATTATTATTTAAATCTTTGTACGAATCCAATTAATGGTGATATTAACATAATTAGAACTCCAATAGATGGAACCAAAGATAAAAAAGAATATACTATTTATACTTATAATGATGGTAAATGGATTAAGGAAACAGGTTCATATAATGCAAAAAATGTTTATTTAGATGAAAATATTGGATTAACTATTCCTTTTGGAAATAAAACATTAAATGATGGTTACTCTGAATTTGATACCAAAGGATTATCTGTATTTGATGCATTGAATCATATATTTTCGCCAGAAAAAGAACCTGATGTAATTTTACCATCAATTAAAGTTACATTTTCGCCAGATGTTAAATTTTTAGATTATAATCAATCATTAACCTTAAATTATTCTATTGATTTTGATCCGGGTAAATATGAATTTGGACCTGAAACTGGAATTATAGTTACGAAATATACCATTAAAGATTCAAATAATATAATTAAATCAACTAAATCTGGATCATTTGTTATTAATAATATTACTAAAGATTATTATATTGATGTTACAATTAATTACTCAGCAGGAACAATTCCTAATGGTAATAAACCAAATTTAACATTTGATTCTAAAAAAATAATAGCTGGAACAATTACTAAAAGATATACATTTGATACATTAAAAGCTGATTTAATTTGTGGAACATTAACAATCCAAAAAGATAAATTAGTTAAAGCTGATTTAACAAATGTGCAAAAAGTATATATTAATAATGAGAAATTAACATATGATTTACAAATACCTACAGGAACTGCCGAAATTTATTTATTATTAAATTCTGAAAGAGGTATAGAATCTGTGTTTAATAATAACACTAATTATGATATGTTTAATGCATTTAAAGAAGAATCTGGTAGTAATATGTATTTTTATGGTGATACTAAAACATTATATACTGCATATGTTTATAAACCGGCTAATAAATTTACAGTTCCGGTAACATTAACAATAACTATGAATATGGGAGAATGATAAAAATGATTGATATTATTAAAGAAGATATTAATAATTCTGAAAAGAAAGAATTAATTAATAAGTATGAAAATAAATTAAAAGAAGTTGATAAATATATAGATAATAAATTAAATGAAATTATAACATCTATTCAAAATTTAAAAGATACCATAAAATATAATATTATAACTGAAGAAATCAGTTCTTTTTATGTAGATGAAAAATCATTAGCATTAGATGAATCCAATTTTGAAGACGAAATTGAATCTGAACAACTAATTAAAGAAATTAATAATTTTAGTACTATGACATCTGACAATATGGACTATATGATTGAAGACGAAATCATGGAATTATTTAAATAAAGAAAGGAATAAATTTAAACAATGAAAGGCTATATTAGTAAATATACTACTTTTGGAAATTTATATTCAAACTCTAAATGTGAAATTGCATCTATAACTACTGAAGATGGTATTGCAATTCATGAGTCAATGTTATCTAAAGGTGATTTAATATTTGATGTAGAAGGTTCTTGTGGAATTGTTAAAACGATTGCTAATACTTTATGTGTAGTTTTAGTTGTTAATAAATCTAATAATAAACCTAAATCAAATATTAATGCAGTAATAAATCGTATATAATCCATATAATTTCCTTCTTTCTAAGGTTTGTTTGGTTATTTTTAACTAGACAAACCTTATTTTTTGTACATTTTAAACAAATTTAAAATAAATGTAAGAAAACTATTTACAAATGAAAAGATATGGTTTATAATTGTAAATGTAAACAAACAAAACCAAGTAATTTTAAAGGAGATTTTAATTATGACAAACACAAGAACAAGTACATGGGAAAATATTGGAACAACAATTAATGAAACTAAAATTGATGATGTTTTAGTTAAAGCTGGATTAGATTATGCAGTTATTGCAAGTCCATTGTTTACTGAAATGAATGGTAAAAAAATTGAAGTTAAATCAAATAATGTAATTATGAAAAGTACAGGTGATATTTGTGGAGTAGTATCTGATAAATATGTACCTATGCAAAATAAAGATGCATTTGATTTTATCAATTATATTAATGAAGATATTCATTTTGTTAAAGCAGGAGAAACTAAATCAGGATTAGTATATGTAATTGGCGAATTGAATGAAATGAATATTCTTGGAGATAAATTTAAAACACATTTGATTTTCCAAAATTCTCATAATGGTAAATATCAATTGGCTATGAGTATTTGCCCATTGAGAATTATTTGTCAAAATCAATTTAATCTTTCATTTAAAGAATCAAATGCAACATATTTGATTAGGCACACAAAAAACGTTGAAAGTAGAATGGCTATTGCAAGTGAATCACTTCATAAAATTTCTGATTATATGGATTCATTTAAACAAAAAGCAGAGTTATTTGCTAAACAAAAAGTAGATGCTACACAGGTTACAAAATTTCTTAATTATATGTTTCCTGAAAAAGAAGGTATGAGTGATAAAGCATTGATCAAACTTGAAGATGAAAAAGCTAAATTTCTTAAAGCTTATAATGGAGAAGATAATCAAAACTTTAAAGGTTCAGCTTGGGGATTACTTAATGGACTTACAGATTATATTACACATAAAGAATTTAAACGTAAAGTTGAATTACCTGAAGAGAAAAGATTTATCGAAACGATTGTTGTAGCTAACAATCTTAATTCTTCAATGGAATATCTTCAAAGTCTTGCAGTTTGATTAATAATATTTATATATTATTAAAAAGTGGAGATAAATAAAATCTCCACTTTTTTTGTGTTATAAATATATAGATGAAAAAGAAATGAGGTGAGATTTATATGAGTTATGCTACACCACATTCTACAATGAGATTTATAGAACGTGTAAATATTAATTTACCACGAAAGAGAAAACAAAGAAATAAAGTAATAAATGATTATTTAAAAAAGGCATATAATAATGGTACTTCTATTAATGACATTAAAGATAAACAATTAAAATCATATATGATACATAAAATAAAAAGTGATTGTCATGCTATACGTGCAAATAAAATTACATTGTATAATAACAATTTATTTTTATTTTTAAATAGACAATGTATTACTGTTTTGAATATTCCAGATGAAATGTCTAATGCTGAAGATAATATCATTACAACAAAAAATCTTAAAAATTACATAAATAAATTAAATGAAACTAAAAAGATAAAATCATTTTTATTACAAAATAGTATTAGATTAGATTCTGATTTATCTTATAAAAAGATTATTATTGATGATTCTAATTTTACATATACTAATATTATAAATAATTTTCCAACAAATGCTATAAGTTATATTAAAAATGATTCTAAATTAAGATGGATAATTATTTCAACTAATAAGCATCGTAATAAAAATTTACAACATAGATATTATGTAATTGAAAGTTTATTATTAATGTTTCCTAAAAAAGAAGTAATTAAAATTTTAACTTTATTTAAAAATAAAAGATGGGGATTTGTAGATATTATAAATAAAAGAAGGATTACAAAAAAGCAAATAGACACATGTTATAAACAATTGAGTATTTTATTAGGTCATAAAATAAAACCTCAATTTGAAGATTTTAGTGTATCAGACAATACTTGTGGACCATTACTTTATGAATATATTATGATAAAGTTAGATTCACAAATTAAATATATTAAAAAACTATACAAGGAGAAGTAATATGTATACTTTAGAACAAATTCAAGAATATCATAAAAAACTACCACCTGTTTTATTTGAACAAGGATATAATAAACAATATCCATTTGTATTTTTAGATTTTGAGGTATTTAAATATGATTGGATGCTTTGTTTTTCAATAGATGGCATTCATATAAAGCATATAGTTAATGATAATGACAAATTAAGAACATTATTCTTAGATAAATTTAAAGATAAAATATGCATTGCATATAATGGTAATGGATATGATAAATTTATTATGAGCGCAATATTAAATGATATTGATCCTAAAGAGGTAAATGATAAATTAATCAATTCATTTAATTTTAATTATAATAAAGAATATGGTGATAAATCTTTACTTGGAAAATTAATGACTTGGTATGATCCATCAACAAGATTAACTGGATCACTAAAAACATATGAAGCATGTCAAGGTGAAAACATTTATGAGTCTAATGTACCTTTTGATATTGATAGAAAATTAAATCCAGATGAAATAGAAGAAACTATTCATTATTGTTCTTTTGACGTTGAAATGTTAATTAAATATTTTTATAATGAAAATTTTGATACATTTCTTGGTCATTTAGGTTTATGTAATTCATTAATGGAAAAAAGGTATGGTAAAAAATTATATCAAATATTATCTCGTACAGATGCCGGATTAGTTGGAGAATATTTATGTTCTAAACAAGTTGAAGATCCTACTAAAGATAATGATATTATTGTTTTACCAGATAATATTATATTAGGTAAATATAAAGATAGAATTGAAAAATTTTTGGAAGTACCAATTAAAACTTTAAAAAATGGAAGTTATAATGGTTTAAATGCATGGAGTATTAATACAATTAATAAATCATTAGCTGCTTGTGATACTAATGATAATATTGAAAAATTAAAAAAGAATGAAACAAAAACTATTGAAAAAATAAAAAAGAAAAAAATAAAACTACAAGAATTAAATAGTAAATCTAAATTAACAGCAAAACAATTAAAAGATAAAACTGAAATTCCTAATGAAATAAATGAATTTTTAACTGAATTAAAATCAATTAGAAATAACATTCAATTAGAAGAAAATGGTTTAAAAGAATTGAAAGATTTAAAACAACAATTATCTGAATTTGAAAATGATGATTATATGAATCCAAATTATAATTATATATTATCTAAAATTTTAGACATGACAAGAGTTACAGATAATATTAAACTTCAATTATTAATTAGTTATTTAACATTATCACGAGAAGAATTATTTAGTAAACGTTATAAAGAAGATAAAAAGAATACTCCTTTTGATACTATAATGATTATAAAACCATTTGAATTAATGTTAGATATAAAAGGTATACCTCATGCATTCAAAACAGGTGGTATTCATTCAATTGCAACTAAACCATTATTCTTTGATAAAAATACTGAACATGATAAAAATAGAAGATTATTAATTGCCGATGTTGGTTCTCTATATCCTAATATCATGAGAGTATTTAAATTATGTTCAATTGGTATGGATAATCCTGAAGAATATACTAAAATGATTAAAGATAGAATTGTTTTAAAGAAACAAGGTGATCCATTTGCACAAGTATTAAAACTTATATTAAATACTACATACGGTTGTATGGGCTCAAATTATAATTTTTTATACGATCCCACAAATAGATTAAAAGTATGTATTTATGGAGAAGCATGTATTGTAGATTTGTTAGATAAATTGGAAGATCAAGTTTCTGGACTTGAAATTTTTCAGTCAAACACAGATGGTATTGTTATTTCTTGTGAAGATTATGAATATGATTTAGTTGAAAGCATAATTCATGATTGGGAAAAAAGAACCGGTTTAGAAATGGAAATAGATGAAAGTTTGTACTTGGCACAACGTGACGTTTCGAATTACATTTTGATTGAAAAGTAATAAATGTTGAAAATAATCCATTAGTCGTATTCATATTATAATAATTATAGGAGGTTGTTATAAATGAATACGACTTTTATTTTACGTAATAAACAATTTAATAAATTATCTAAAATTGAAAAACAAGAAGTCATTAATCAGGTAAGAAAAGCATATTTAGAAGATAATATGAAAATAGACGAACTAATATCAACATTTAATTCAACTAAAACATTTATGTATGATTTTTTAAGAAAAAATAACATTAAAAAATCAAAAGAACAATTAAATGCTGAAAGAAGTAAATTATGTAAAAAAGCATATCATAATAAATCAAATAATGAATTAAATCAAATTAAAGAAAAACGTAAACAAACTAATATAGAACGTTTTGGTGTAGAGAATCCATATCAATCTAAAGAAATTCAAGAAAAAATAAAACAAAAGAATTTAGAATTATATGGAGTAGAATATGCTACACAAAGAAAAGATGTAAAAGAAAAAATTGATAAATCTACTTTAGAATCTCAGGGAGCTAAAAGATATTTACAAACAGAAAAAGGACAAAATAAATTTAAACAATCTTGTTTAGAAAAATATGGTGTAGAGAATCCATATCAATCTGAAGAAAAAAAAGATAAAATAAAACAAACAAATTTAAAAAGATATGGTGATGAAATACCTTGTAGAACTCAAAATATTAAAAATAAAATGAAAGAAAATAGTTTAATTAAATGGGGAGTTGAATATCCGACTCAATGTCAAGAAATAAAAAATAAAGTAATGAATACTAATTTACAACGTTTTGGATTACCATGGTCGTGTATGAGACTTGAGTGTAAATTAGCTCAAGGAGGAGTTTCATATATTAACAATGAATTTGCAAATTTATTAAAATCAAATAATATAAAATTTGAGCGTGAATTTGCATTAAAACATTTTTCTTATGATTTTAAAATTGAAAATGCATTGATTGAAATTGATCCTACTTATACTCACAATTCTACTAAAGGACCTTATTTTAATAAACATTATACTAATCCAAAGCAACACAATTATCATTTAAATAAATCTAATATTGCTCAAGAAAATGGATATTTTTGTATTCATATATTTGATTGGGATGATAAACATAAAATAATAAATATGTTTATAAAAAAACAAAAATTATACGCTCGTAATTGTGAAATCAAAGAAGTAAAGAAAAAAGAATGCGATGATTTCTTAAATCTTTATCATTTACAAAATACATGTAATGGACAAAAAATACGTTATGGATTATATTATAATGATCAACTTGTTGAAGTAATGACTTTTGGAAAACCTCGTTATAATAAAAATTATGAATGGGAATTATTAAGATTGTGTTCTCATAAAGATTATAAAATCGTAGGTGGTTCAGAAAGATTATTTAAACATTTTTTGAGAGAACAAAATCCTCAAAGTATAATTTCGTATTGTGATAATTCAAAGTTCTCTGGAGATGTTTATGAAAGATTAGGAATGGAATTAATTAATATTTCAAATCCAGCATGTATTTGGTCCAAAGGTAAAATTAAAATTACAGATAATCTTCTTAGACAACAAGGATTTGATAGATTATTTGGAGCTTCTTATGGAAAAGGAACATCAAATAAAGAATTAATAATAAA
>DJSP01000076.1 GCA_002438065.1 Caryophanales bacterium UBA6331
TTTTTATGCGATTGCCATATAACTACAATTTAGCTAACTTTCGTAATACTTTTATGATTCTTCATTAATTTTTTAACACCACACTTAAATGCTACAGTTATTAAGCTACCACTAACATCAATTACAGCCCCAAGCCCATATTCAGTATGATCAATAATACTACCTTTAACAATATCACTATTATCTTTATTGTACATTTCACCTTTTTTAATAATCTTTTCTTCTTTATTCATTTCATTCTTTTCTAGTAAATCATCTTTAATTTCCGCGATAAATCTAGAAGGCACATTCATTTGATCTTTTCCATAAAGCATTCTTCTCTTAGCGTTTGTTAAATAAAGTTTTTCTTTTGCTCTAGTTATGCCTACATAACAAAGTCTTCTCTCTTCCTCAATATTATCTTCCATAATAGACATATTATGAGGAAAAATACCTTCTTCCATTCCAACCATAAACACAACTGGAAATTCAAGTCCCTTCGCACTATGTAAAGTCATTAAAGTAACTACATTACCATCCTCCGTATGATTAGCTTGATCAGAAACTAAAGATATCTCTTCTAAGAAATCTCCTAAATTAACAGAACCTGTTCTCTCTTCATAAGAAGCAGTTATACTTTTAAATTCCATTAAGTTTTCTAATCTAGTTTCATCTTCAATTAAATGACTATCTTCAAGTTCTTTCTTCATTCCTGATTTATCAAGAACTTCATCAATTAACTCTGTTAACGATAAATTTTCACTAGATTTCTTAATAGATTCAATTATATCTTTAAACTCTAATTCTTTCTTACTTTCAAGAGCATCATACATACTACATTGATTTAAATTAGCTCTAAGTTCAATATCTTTAATAGCACTATCTCCAATACCTCTTTTAGGTACATTAATAATTCTTCTTAAACTTATTTCATCTTTATCATTATAAATTAACTTTAAATAAGATATTAAATCTTTAATTTCTTTTCTATTATAGAAATAATAACTTCCATATATTTTATAAGGAATACCTTTAGAAGCAAATACCTCTTCAATAGCTCTTGATTGAGCATTAGTTCTATAAAGTATGGCAATATCTTTAGGTTCATAACCATCTAAATATAATTTATTAATTTCATCTATAACCAAAGATATTTCATGTTTTTCATCATAACTTCTTAAATATGTAATTTTAGGACCATCCCCTTTATCAGAATACAACCTTAAATCTTTTCTTTCTTTATTATGACTTATTACATCATTAGCCGCATTTAAAATATTATTAGTACTTCTATAATTATGTTCTAACTTAATCGTTTTCGCATTAGCATAATCTTTTTCAAAATTAACTATGTTATGATAATCTGCTTGTCTAAATGCATAAATACTTTGATTCATATCACCAACAACGAATATATTTTTATATTTATTAGCAAGAAGTTTAGATAACTTATACTGAACTGGATTTGTATCCTGATACTCATCAATTAATATATATTTATATCTTTCTTGATAATGTTCAAGTATCTCTTTATTATGTTCAAACAATCTAACAGGCATTAATAATAAATCATCAAAATCAACTGCTGCACTCGCATTAAGCCTTTCGTTATACTTATAATAAACATCTACAACTATTTTATCTATTGGAGTATTAAAAAACTTATCAAGTTCCATATCACTAAGCATTTGATTCTTAATAAAAGATATTCTATTTCTAATATAAGAAGGACTATACTGTTTTGTATCTAAATTCATATCTTTAAGAATCTTCTTAATAACAGTTAATACATCATCACTATCAATAATACTAAAATTAGAAGGTAGATTTAAATATCCACAATTTTCTCTAATAATTCTTAAGCCTAATGAGTGAAAAGTTCCAATGAAAGAAGATACATCTCCAATTAAATTATAAACCCTATCTCTCATTTCTTTAGCAGCTTTATTTGTAAATGTAATAGCCAAAATATTATAATCTCTTACGCCATTTTCTATTAAATAAGCAATACGATTAGTTAAAACTTTTGTCTTACCAGAACCCGCCCCAGCAAGTACTAAGCAAGGACCTTCATTATGTTTAACAGCCTCTATTTGTTCATCATTTAAATTTTTAAGTAAATCATCCATTATTATACCTCCAGTATTTTCACTAACATCAATTTTAACAAATATTAAATTTTGTGTCTATCGAACAAATATAGATTTCAGAACAAATTTAATAAATTAAAATTTATTATTTTCGGCTTTCGCCTATATTTTTCCTGCTTCATAGATAAAGTAACCTTTAGTCTCCACAGGCTTAAATTTGTGATACTTGCTACCGTACATTATTTTTTTATTATTATTTGATTGTATATTTTATTAGTTATTAACTGTATTTAAGTAATGTATTTTTAATCCTTCAAACATTATGTTTATACTTGCATTTATATCTCGATCATTCAAATTGCCACATTTTGGACATTCCCAGTTTCTTATATTTAAATTATTTGTTATATCAGTTTTATAATCACAATGACTACATATTTTACTACTTGGATAATATGTATCTACTTGATAATAATATTTTCCAAGTATTTTTGTTTTCCATTTTAATAACTTGCATATTTTATCAAAACTAGCATCTATTATTGATTTGGCTAATTTATGATTTTGACTCATTCCTTTTACATTTAATTTTTCACTTATTATACAATCATATTCTTTAACTATTTCATTTACTATTTTGATGATATTATGTTTTCTACTATTTTTGATTTTACTATGTATTCTGGCTATTCTTATTTTAGTTTTATTATAGTTTTGACTTCCTTTTATTTGTCTTGCTAATTTTCTTTGTAATCTCTTTAATTGCTTTTCTCTTTTATTTAATTCTTTGGGATTGGAATATTTTGTTCCATCACTTAACACTACTAAATCTTTTATTCCTAAGTCTATACCTACTATACTTGTTGGCTGTGCTTTAGTTACTTCGATATCTTTTGTTTCTACTACAACACTTACATAATACTTTCCAATTGTTTCTTTTTCAATTGTAGCATTAATAATTTTTCCTTCTATTTTATTTAAGTTACGATATCCTTTTATATTTACTAGTCCTAGTTTTGGTAATTTAATTTTATTAATATCTTTATA
>DJSP01000100.1:0-2452 GCA_002438065.1 Caryophanales bacterium UBA6331
CAACATATTATACACTAACGGCAAAGTTTTTAATTAATATTTCTATAAATTCCAAATAAAATCATAAGTATTAGAATTATAAAACTAATTTTATGTTCAAGATTTTTAATCTTATTTGGTTTATCCATAACATAGCAATAGTTTAAGTAGAAGTAATAAACTGTAAAAGGTAATATCAAAATAGTTACTAAAGCATTATAATTAAAAGCACTTTGAATATCTAAATTAATTAAAGAAAATAAACATCTTGTGATTCCACAACCAGGGCAATCAAATCCGGTGACTAATTTAAATATACATGGAATACCAATATTAAAGGTATTATAAACTTTATAATATAAAAATAATAGTAGTACTAATCCTATATTTATTAATACTACTTTTTTTAACCTATTTTCCAATTTTATTCAAATCACTTTGCATTAGAATTAAATTAACTAAATCAGCTTTAAATATAGATAAAATTAAATATATAATTGAATTATCTACTATTTCTTTATCATATTTCTTTCCTAATTCATATAATTTTCTTCCAGTATCATAATTCCAATAAATTAAATATAAACCACATGTTAGAATACTTAAAAGAACTACTGTAATACCTGAAGTATTACTATTATCTTCATTTAAAATATTAACATCATCTGTAATAGTTGCAATCCAATATAAACTATATAAACCACATGTAATAACTGTTAAAATAATTTGAGTAGCTATATCTCTTTTATTAATTGTAAAATTACTATCAACTTCACTATTAGTATCCTTAACTTCTTTAGCTTCTTTTATTTTCTTTTCTACTTTAGTTCCACACTTTGAACAATATGAATCTTTACTTTTTAATTCATTACCACAATTAGGACAATATTTCATTCTTATTCCTCCACTTTAAAGTCTTTTTCTTCTCCATTATCCATTAATATTTTATTAACAGATTCCGTTGCTTTAGTTAATTTATCACCACATATTTTAGCTAGCTTCATAGCTTTACTATAAGTTTCAATAGATGAATCTAAATCAATTTCTCCATTTTCTAATTTTTTAACATTCATTTCAAGTTCATTCATTAAATCTTCAAATTTTCTATCTTCCATAATTATTCTATCCCTTCAACTTTCGCATTTATTTTACCTTTAGATAATCTTATATTAATATTATCTCCTACTTTTAATTTATCACTATCTTTAATTATTTCATCATCCTTAGAAACTACTGAATACCCTTTAGATAATATATTTAAAGGATTAAGTAATTCTAATTTATTTAGTATTAAATTATATTTATGATATTTTTCTTTAAATAATTCTTCCGGATTACATAATATACGATTATTTCTTAAATGTTCATATTTAGTTTTATTAATTTCAATTTTATTTGTAATATAATTATTTAATCTATCTATTAAATCAGATAATTTTTGTTCTTTTATTTCATAAATATTAAGTGGATTAGTTAATACATAAGATGATTTTATTTTATCTAAAACATTTTGATAATTCTTTATTTTAGTATTAATTATATTTGTACTTCTTAGTTTGTACTGTGTAATTAAATTAAGTAAATCACTCATATTAGGTACAGCCATCTCAGCAGCTCCAGTTGGTGTTGGTGCTCTTAAATCAGCAACAAAGTCAGCAATTGTAAAATCTATTTCATGACCTACCGCACTTATTATAGGAATTCTAGAGTTATAAATTGCATCAGCAACTACTTTTTCATTAAACGCCCATAAATCTTCATAAGATCCACCACCACGGCCAACTATTAATAAATCAATATCATCATACTCATTAGCTTTATTAATTTGTCTTACAATATCATCTTTAGCAAGATCTCCTTGAACTAAGCAAGGGAATAATAAAGTTTCACATATTGGATATCTTCTTTTAATTGTACTTAATATATCTTTAATAGCAGCTCCAGTTGGTGCTGTAACAATTCCAATTTTTTTAGGATATTTTGGTAACTTCTTTTTATGTTCTTCATTAAAGTAACCAAGTTCACTAAGTTCTTTCTTTAAAGCCTCAAACATTAAATAAAGATTACCTAGTCCATCATTAGTCATCTCTTCTACATAAATTTGATATTGTCCTGTTGGTGGATATAAAGAAACCTTACCACAAACAAGAACCTTCATTCCATCTTCAGGAACAAAATTTAATTTAGATGCATTAAAAGAAAACATAACCGCATTTATTCTTGATTCTTCATCTTTTAAAGTAAAATATAAATGTCCTCTAGTATGTCCTTTAAAATTAGATACCTCACCCTTTAAATAAACTTTTTGAATATTAGGATCAGTATCAAATTTATTTTTAAGATATCTATTTAAAGTACCTACTGTAATATATCTTCTTTCCATTACTCGTTAATAATCCTATCTAAACAAGCATTAATCATTTTTCTGACTGCATCATCACTATATTTCTTAGCAAGTTCTAAAGCTTCATTA
>DJSP01000100.1:2548-2737 GCA_002438065.1 Caryophanales bacterium UBA6331
GTGTATCCATATAATTTATTTCATATATAGCCATTCTAAGTATAGCACCACCTGTTAAATCTAATCTATCAATTGTCCAATCTTTTAAATATTCATTGGCAATATTAGTTAGTTCATCAAAGTTTGTTACTACCCCATAAACCATATCTTTAACAAATTCATTATCTATTTCTACATTTTCTTTAATAA
>DJSP01000081.1 GCA_002438065.1 Caryophanales bacterium UBA6331
TAAATGTAAGAAAACTATTTACAAATGAAGAAATATGGATTATAATTAAAATGTAAATAAGTTAAATAACAAAAATCAAACATAAAGTATAATATATTTAAAAGGAGATTTTAACTATGACAAAAATTAGAAACACAGCAATACCTAATAATTATGGTGAAGGGTATAAACAAGAAGTTATAATGGATGATAATATAACATATAAAATTGAAAATACACCCATACCTAATAATTATGGTGAAGGTTATCAAAAAGAAATTACGTCAAGTAATGGTAAAAAATATAGAATTAGAAACACAGCAATACCTAATAATTATGGTGAAGGGTATAAACAAGAAGTTTATGAAGTATCCACTTCAAATAATTCAAATAGAACACCTTTTAATTTAAAAAATATTAAACAAATAATATTTTCAATTTTACTTGTAATATGGATTGTTGTTATTCCAATAATGTTTTTTACTAATACTTTTAATATTCTTATGAATGATTTTGTTAAAGATCATTTTGTTATTATGATATTTGCATGGCCTGTAATTTTATTTTTACTTGCTAGTGGTGCACATGAACTTTAAAATATTAAATTATAATTGATTAGATAATAAAGTCATTTGTAAAATATATTTATAAATAAAAGGAGATTAAATATGAATAAACAAATAACTAAAGAAATGGTAATGCATTTAAATCAAGAATTATATGAGAAAGGATATTGTTTTAGTTATAAATTAGAAACAGTATTACAACTCGGTACTCAAATTCATATATGTTTACCAAATACTAAAGGACTTCTTAGTTATATAATTAATATAAATGATGAATTTTATGATTGGTTGACATATTGGTTTAAAGTAAAATATGATATTAAACTAACATGTAATAATGATAGATCTATTTTATGGGCTATCAATTAAATATTAAAGGTGATTATTATGAATACTTATTATGTTATTATAGAATATGATTTTGATAATAAATCTTATATTTCTCATTGTGTTGATAATAAACATTTTAAAACAAGAGAAGAAGCTAATGCTTATAGATTAACTAAATTAAATCATATTAATATGGCTATTCAAAAAATAGAACAAAAAGGAGAATGATTAAAATGGAATATAAAAAAGTACTTACAATGATAGATCCAATACGAGTTGCTAAATATGAAGATTGGCTTGACAGAGCTATAGATGATCTTGAAGTAACAATTACTAACATTTCTTATATTGCACTATTGGATGAAGATACAAATAAACCTATAAATAATGATTTAATTAATGAGATTAAAGACATTATTTATAAACTAGAAGATTTAAAAGAAAAACCAATTTTGCAACCATATCGATTCAAAAACAAAAAGGAGAATAAATAATATGAAAAAATTAAAGTATAATAGTCATGAGCTTCATTTAGACTGGTTGAAAGAATTCTATCAAAATAATAAAGAATATATGAGTGAAACTATGATGGATGTTTTCTTAGATGCTATTGATTGTATGGAATATGTAATAGATGAAACAAATGATAAAACTAAAAAGGAGAATGAATAAATGACAAAACAAGAACTAATAGAGTACATGAAAGAAATTCCTAATGATAGTGAAATACAAATTCATATTCAACCTAATTCAATAAAACAACTAATTGATGTTAGTTATTCTTATAAAAATAATATTACTTATTTAACGTGTGGTAGAAGTAACATAAATAGAGAATAAATAAAAAGAGACTGATTTATTTTTCAGTCTCTTTTTTATTATCTTCAGGTAAATTAAATCTACTATTTTTTAATTTAATTACACCTATCATTTCAGTATTACCTTGATTTTCTCTTGCTCTTTCAATAGCAATTCGTTCAGTTTCTTTTATATCTTTATAAGCTTCTTGAATCAGCATCACTTCATAATCACTCATGTTTTGTAAATCACTATAAGTGTATGCACCTTTAAACGCATATAATATTTCTGTTTCTTCTTTAACTAAACGTTCAAAAGTAAATGAAGCACCTGTTCTACCATCACTTAGTTGTATCGATTGTAAATTTAGGTCGAAAAAAGGTATAAATACTCGGCATATTAGATTCAACAAACTTACCACAATTATCACAATTAAACTTTAATTTAGTTTGTAATCCATAATTACCTTCTTTCTTTACATAGTATTCCATAAAATATTCAGAATCATAATCATTCATGTTATCTAAATATTGAGATATTTCAATTGGAGCGATTTTAGTATCTCCATTTATTGCAACAATTCTTGATTCCCAAATCATATCAATTTCAGCTGTTTGATTTCCTGCTTCTTCTTTAAACTGTTTTGCAGTTTTATTAATATTTATCTTTTCACCTTCTGTTAACAATTTACATGTTAATACATCTCCAGAAACAGGTAATGGAATATCAAATACTATTGAAAAATCATCAGGTACATCAACAATTGGTATATTAGATAAATCAATATTAACATCGTTTAAATGTCTACAATAAGGACAATCTTCTTTAAATGTATACTCTGCACCATATGTTAAAACTCTTAATCTATATAATAAATATTCTGCTTCAAATCCTAATAAATTATATACATTAAAATTATTAGGTGCTACAATACATTCTTGTAATAAACTTAATAATGGATCATCAACATTACCCATTAATAATTTCTTTTTATCTTTTCTTTGAATTGCTCTAATAGTAACTTCATTAGGAACTCCAGGTATTAATCCTTTAGTAATCATTTTAACAGTTTCAACTAATGGAGAATTTTGTTGAAAAGTAGCTTTAGCTGTTGATTTAAGATTTTCATTTGCTTCTACTGATTTAGTACTAGTTCTTGGCATATTATTTAATCTCCTTTATATTTTAATTTGCAAATTATAACTATATTTTTATTTTAATTTATTTATAGTTTTCTTAAAATTGTAAATAGTTTATCATCAATTGTAAATAATAAATATAAATGAAAGAATAAATTGTACATTTTAAACAAATTTAAAATAAATGAAAGAAAACTATTTACA
>DJSP01000004.1 GCA_002438065.1 Caryophanales bacterium UBA6331
ATTACTATTTTTTACTAATTTTAGTTAATAATTATTAATATTATTAGCTTCTCTTAGTAATTCTCTTTCTTTAATTGCTTGTCTTTTATCATAGTTGTGTTTACCTTTAGCTACGCCTAATTTTATTTTAGCTTTATTATTTTTAAAGTATAGTTCTAAAGGTACTAAGGTATAGCCTTCTTTATTAGAATATTCTTCTAATCTTTTTATTTCTTTTTTATGTAAAAGAAGTTTTCTAGTTCTTCTTTCATCTTGATTATTGTATGAACCATTATCGTATTTGGCTATAAACATATTGATAATATAGATTTCATCTTTTTTTATTTTAGCATATGAATCTTTTAAATTAGCTGAACCATTACGAACTGATTTTATTTCTGTACCTGTTAATACGATACCTGCTTCTATTTCTTTTTCAATATAATAATCAAAGTACGCTTTTTTGTTTTTCATTTTTCTTTTTTTCACCATCCAGTATTATGAAGTCAATTGTTTTTGCTTCTTTGCTTGCTGCAATACATTTTACTCTAACTTTATCGCCAAGTCTATAGGTTTTTTTAGTATTTTGACCAACTAGGGCAAATAATTCAGGAATATAGTTAAAATAATCTCCTTCTAAGGTGTTAGTATGAACTAATCCTTCAATCATATTTGGTAACTCTACAAACATACCAAAGCTTGTTACACCACTAATTTGACCTTCAAATATTTCGCCAATATGGCTTTCCATGTATTCGGCTTCTTTCATGTCGTCAACTTCGCGCTCTGCTTCAACAGCGGCTTGTTCACGTAAACTACAATTATTAGCGATATAATCTAAATTTGATTCCCAATAGTTGATAACTTGATTGTTAATATTACCATTATATAAGTATTCTCTTAATAAACGATGTACTATTAAATCAGGATATCTTCTTATTGGACTAGTAAAATGGGTATAACATGAACTTCCTAAACCAAAGTGTCCAATATTATCTTTTTGATATACAGCTTTTTGCATGCTTCTTAATAAGATGTTAGATAGAGTATCTATTTCAGGAACATCTTTTAATTGATTTAATATTTTTTGCATAGTTATTGGTTTAATATCATTAAATTTACCAACTAATTTGTAACCCATAGAACTTACTAAATGAATAAATGAATCTATTTTTTCTTTTTTAGGTTCGCCATGGACACGATAAATAAACGGTAAATCCATATTATAAATGTGAGTTGCAACTGTTTCGTTAGCAGCAATCATGAAATCTTCGATTAATTTTTCGCCATCTTCACGGTCATAAACTACAACATCGATACACTTTCCATCTTTATCACATATTATTTTAGGCTCATCTAAATCAAAGTCAATATAACCTCTTTTTTCTTTATGTTTTCTTAAAATGTGTGCTAGTTCATTCATGCCTTTTAAAGTATCAGCAAATTTAGCATATTCTGGATCAACTATATCGCGCATTAAAATATCATTAACTTTTTTATAAGTCATTTTTTTATTTGACTTAATATATGACGGGAATATATCATATTTAATAACATTACCATTAGAATCAATATCCATTACACAAGACTGAGTAAGTCTAACAACTCCTTCATTTAATGAACAGATTCCATTTGATAAAACATGGGGAAGCATTGGAATAACTGAGTATGCTAAATATGAACTTGTTCCTCTGGTAAAAGCATCTTTATCTAAAGGGCTATCTTTAGTTACATAATATGATACATCAGCAATATGAACACCTAAGGTATAAATTCCATCATGTTTACTGAAACTTATGGCATCATCAATATCTTTAGTATCATCACCATCAATTGTAAAAATCATTTCATTAGTTAAGTCTTTACGACCTATTAAATCTTTTGGTTCTACTTCAGTTGGCAAATTATTAGCCATATCCATTGCTTCTTTAGAAAATTCTTCATATATTTTATATTTATAAGCAATAGATGCAATATCTACACCTGGATCATCTTTATGACCTAGTACTTTAACTATTTTACCAATATAATAATTCTTTTTAGTTTCTTTAACTAAATTAACAACAACTTTAGTTCCTTCTACACATCCTGATAAAGTATTAGGATCTATTTCAACAGTTATTTTTTTCTTTTTTTCATCTAGTTCTAAGAAAGGTTTATTATTCTTTTTGAAAATAATTGTTCCAATAATATTTTTAGTATCACGTTCTAAGACGCGAATTACTTTACCTTCTTTTTTACCATTATAAAGTATAACTTCAACTAGGACAGTATCACCATCAACAGCGTTATTTAAATTATGGTAATTAATATATAAATCATCGCCTTCTAATAAAAGAAAACCATTTCCCATTTTATTAATACTTATTTTACCAGCTTTAACTCCTGGATTATTATCATATAAAATATATTTATCTTTTTTAGTTTTATAGATAACATATTCTTTAACTAATTCTTCTAGGGTAAGCTCTAATTCTTTTAATTCTTCAGGACTTTCTAAACCTAAAAGATCATTAATTTCTAGTAAACTTAAGGCATCATATTTACTTTTTAATTTTTTAATTATTTCTTCTTTCATAATTGTTTCTCCTATTTATTCTTTATAAATATATCATAAATTTAGCAATAATAAAAGAGTACCTGTCAAATAGGTACCCTTAATAATTATATCATGTAAATTACAAATGATAGGACAAAGAAGGCCATACCAAGTACGAATGTGATTCGGCTTATTAGTAGTTCGGCTCCTCTTTCTTTTTGATTAGAAAATAATTCACTATTTCCACCTGTAATTATTTGACTAGCATCTGATGCTTTATTACTTTGTAATAAGACAATTGCGATAAGTAATATTGATATAATTAATAACGCTGTTTCCATATATTTCTCCTTGTCAGTTAATAATTTATCATAAATGCGGGGGTTTTTCAAGTGAATATTTGGTTTTATATTTTCTTAAAGGATATGTCTAAATTTAATTTAATTATACCTGTTCGTTGTTATAGCAATTAAAATCAGCCTTTTTATTATCCTTTACTTTTGCAACTTCTTCTTCCTTAATTGTATCTTTGATTAAATCAATAGTTTTTAAAATTGTATAACCATCAATAGTATCTACTAAATAATATAATTTATTGTTGGTATATTTAATAGTATCATCTTCATCAACGTATTCTTTTTTACTTTTTAAATAATTTAGTAATGTGTCGTTATATGTGCTAATGTACTTAACAGTATAGGCTAACTTTGAATTTCTATAAATTTCTATATATGCACATGTACTTGCAAAACGTACTAGAACTATATTATTATTTTTAATCATTAAATATAAACCACCATCGGTTGTTTCAGATGGAACAGTTAATAATGTATTATTAATGTTGAATTCCACCTGTGTACAACCATTTATTTCACTATATTCTTTACAATTAGCAGTATAATTTAAATTACCTTTTTTTAATTTTATTTTTTTAAAATTAGTTTCTGTATCGACATCAGCTTCAACTAAATCTCCTACACTCAAATATGTAATATCACTATCATCATTTAGGGGGAACATATTAAAATTATTAGCAAGGTTCTTTATTGTTGTAGTGGTTGTTGTTGTAGTAATTGGTTTATTGTTATTTAACTTAGTTGTTTTATAAATTAATATTCCAATCAATATTAATAAAATAAATACTAATACAACTAAAATAATTTTGTATTTTTTATCTTTCATATCATTCACACCTCTATTTAAATTTTAAATATTAATAATTTTATTTACAAGAGTTATTAAAAACAACTAGTTATTTTACACCAATCAGACAGTATATAAAAAAGAAATATTATAAGTTTTTTGTAGCTTTAATATTTCTTCCTTTAATAATTTATTACACTTTATAATATGTTTTAGAAATTACTTAATAAATCAATTAATCTAGTATTTTTATAAATACTTTCTCTACCTACTTTTTCAAATTCTAGAAGTCCAGCATCAACCAAACTATTTAAATATATAGCAGCAGTTTGCCTCGTAACTCCACATCTATCTTCAATATAATTGATTCTAGTATATACTTCAAAGAATAATGAATCTAATAATTCATCAGAATATATTTTAGGTAATTTCTTCATAAATTCTTCTTTATAAGATTCCATCTCATTTTGAATTAGTTTTATTAATTCAATAGTTTTTTTAGATGTTTCTTTTATTCCTTTTAAGATAAAAATAATCCAATCTTCATAATTATTATTTTCTCTAAATTCAGTAAATAATTTATAATATTGGTCTTTATTTTTATTAATGTAATTACTTAAATATAATATTGGACTATCTAAAAGATTATTTAATACTAGATATAAAACATTTAATATTCTTCCAGTTCTTCCATTTCCATCATAAAATGGGTGGATAGATTCAAATTGATAATGAATTATGGGCATTTTAATTAATGGATCAACTTCATCATCATTTTCATTAATATAATCTTCAAGATTTTTTAATAAATCTCTAATTTCTTTTTCTTCTTGTGGTGGAGTATAAATTACTTCTCCTGTTTTACTATTAATTAATTTAGTTCCAAGATTCTTTCTTATACCTGCTTTATTGTGTTCAATCATTCCTTGAAGTTCTATTAAAACATTAGTTGAAATAAATCCTTTTTCTTTAATTATTTCATATCCACGCCAAATAGCACTTCTATAATCAACAACTTCTTTAGCAGATTCATCTTTATATCCACTTTCAGTTAAAACTTTATAAATGCTATCATGAGTAGTAACTATATTTTCAATTTCACTACTGTCTTTGGCTTCATTTATTGTAATAGCATTTATTAAAATATGTTGATTAGGAATTGAATTAGCAAATCCTTTTAATTCTGCAAGTGATCTAGAAGCTTCATTTAATGCTTCAAGAATTCTAGGTGTTTTTAAATCAAAATCATTAAATGGTAATAACTTCATATTATCATCTCCTCATGTATAATATTACACTATTTTTTTAACATATACAAGAAATATGTTAAATTTTTAATATTTTTTTAACGTTTTATAGTTATGTTAATTTTTTTCTATATTTTTTACCATTCTCACAAAAAACTTATCTCTAATAGTTTTTTCTTATATACTTCAAGTGATTTTATTTTTTCATTCAGTAACATACAATGCTTAAGATAACCAGTACCAAGTTCTTGTCTTTCTTTTGACACTTCTTTAAAATAATCTATTTTACTTTCAATAAGAGGTATTTTACTTCCACTACATGACTAGCTATGAGATTCTAATGTTTAACATATGGCTTAACATAGACAGTCCTATATGAATTAAAATTGGCATTTCTGGTAATAATTTATTATTTAAACTATTTCTTGATGAAAATACATTATTAATTCCTCCCATAAATTTTTCGGAATATAGATTGAAATTAACTTCTGTTAGTTTTATACTTTTTAGTGCTTTACTTATTTTTTTACTTAGTATAAATCTAAACATATAATTTATATTTTTAATTTGTACACTTGCTTGACACTATTTCAGCTTTTTAAAAATTGGAGAAAATAAAAAAGAAATATTTTTTAGTTATTTTGTAACTTTAATATTTCTTTCTTTGGTATATTAGTTGATTCAGATATTATATCAATAGATATTCCTTTTTCAAGTAAATTTTTAGCAATTTCAATAGAGCGTTTTAACTTTCCATTTTTCTCGCCTCTTTTTTCGCCAATAAGAATTCCATTTTTTTCGCCTAGATTAAATCCTTCATCAAGTCCTTCTTCTTTGGCAAATTTAAGATCTGTTATTCTTATACTTTCTTCCATTGCTTCTTTGTCATAATATATTAAGTTTGATGTATCTTCTGAATATTCCTTCATTAGTCTTGAAACCTCCTTTAAATCTTCATAATTTCCTGCTAATTCTTCTGTATA
>DJSP01000010.1 GCA_002438065.1 Caryophanales bacterium UBA6331
TAAAGTTAGTAAGAGATTCATCATTGGGCTCATATTCATGGGATGCAACTGGTAATAACGATCAAGGATTTAATGATTGGACCGATGCTGACCTAATGAAGGAATTAAACGGGGACTATTTAGACACAACCTTAACAGCAAACAAAACAAATTGGTATAATTCATTTTGGGATTCAAGTACAAATAAACCAGTATTAAGGCAAACAGGAATATTTGATTACAAAACCGTAATAAAACAAAAGTATCAAGCAATGATAAGTGAAAGTATTTGGAATATTGGTGGAAATAGTTATACTGGTTCTGCACCATATACTTTAAACTTACTAACTCAGTATAATCGTGAGAGAGATACAATAACATATCAAAATAGTCGTCCTACTACGTGGACAGGTAAGGTTGGACTTATTTATGTTAGTGACTATGGATATGCTTCGACTGATACATCATGTAGAAGTAATATGAGATCTCAAACTAATAGTGTTTATAATTGTAAAAATAATAATTGGTTAGCCGAGAATTCAAGTTATTGGACATTGTCACCTTGCTCTGATGCTTCGGCTAGCGTGTTTTATGTAAATGTGAACGGTGATACTAGCCGCGTCACCACGTTTAATTCCATCAGTATTTATCCGGCCGTTTTCTTGAAATCAAATATCAAAATAACTAGTGGAACAGGTGAAAAATCAAATCCATATAAATTATCACTTTAAAGTTCAGTATAAAAACTGAATTTTTTATTTGACTTAAATTTCGCAATCCCTTATTATATATACCAAGGTGATTAGATGAAATTTAATGAATACTATGAAAATTTAAATCCTGAAATAAAAGAATATTTTAAAATAATATCTCCTCATTTTCCTAAATTTTTAATCCCATTTATTGAAAGTAAAACTTTAATGAGATTAAAAGATGTAAGTTATTTTTGTGGGGCTATTAATGCAAGTTCAAAGGTTTATAATTTTAAATATGATATATCTAGACTGGATCATTCAATTTCTTGCGCGTTACATGTATGGAATTTTACTTATAATGATATTCTAACATTAGCAGCGTTGTTTCATGATGCTACTACTCCAGCCCTATCTCACGTAGTTGATTATTTAAATGGTGATTATCTAAATCAAGAAAGTACTGAATTAAATTTAGAAGAATATGTTAAGACTTATGATCCTGAATTATTTAATTATTTTAAAAGAATTGGTGTAAATATAAAAGAAGTATCTAATTTTAAGGATAAAAGTGTTGTCGATTTACCTAGACCATGTTTATGTGCTGATAGATTAGATTTTGTATTTTTGGGTAATTTAGCTTGGTCTAGAAATTTAACAATCGATGAAATAAAAAAAATATATCCTCATATAATAACAACTATAAATGAAAATGGAAAAGAAGAATTTGCGTTTGATGATGTGTATATTGCTGATAGAGTAGTTGAACTTAATGATATTGTAAATAACTTAACAAGACAAACTGATGATTATGAAGAGATGAATATTTTATCTATAATTGTAAAAAGATTAATAGATTTAAACTTAATTAATTATGAGAAATTGTATGTTTTAACTGATAAACAAATATTTGGTTTAATTAAGTCCTGTGATGATAAAATAATTAAAGAACTATTCTATAGGTATCAAAATATGGAAAAAGACGTTACTCCTACAAAAGCAAATATTAAAAATCGTAAATTAAATCCTTTAGTCAAAAATATTAGATATACAAATTTTTAATAAATTGTTATAATAAATTAGAAAGAAGGAAAATATTATGCAATATAAAGTAATAAAAAATGCGGATAAAATAGTTAAGAATAGTCCTTATGTAGTAAATAATCCTGAAAAATATAAAAATAAATGGAAGGAACTATTTGGAAACTCTAATCCGATTTATTTGGAACTTGGAATGGGTAGAGGAGATTTTATTATTGATATGGCTAAAAATTTTCCTAACATTAACTTTATTGGTTTAGAAGTAGTAGATTCTCAAATGGTTATGGCTGTTGATAATTTAGAAAATAAAAAATTACCTAATTTAAAATTGATAAATATAGATGCTAAAGAAATAATAAATATCTTTGGTAAAGAAATAGATACCATTTATTTAACATTTTGTGATCCATGGCCTAAAAAACAAGATGAAAAAAGAAGATTTACACATCCAGTATATTTAAGATTATATGATCGTATCTTTAAGAAACATAAACATATTATCTTAAAAACCGATAATAAAGGATTCTTTGCTTATTCTTTAGAATACCTTTCTAGTTATTGGTATACCTTTGAAAAAGTAAGTTTAGATTTACATCATGATGAAAGAAATATTCCAAACATTATGACTAATTATGAAAAACAATATTTTAAAGAGGGAAGGCCAATTTATTACGTAGATGCTGTATATGAAGATTAATACCATTTGATGTGGTATTTTTTTGTTTATTCTACTTAAAATAAAATATGGTTAAGATTAGAAATTCAAAATTATTAAAATTGTTAATTATTTTGGTAGATATCTTACTTTTATTAGTAATATTAAGAGAGTGTAAGATAACTAATTTTTGTTGTACTATTTTAAATTTAGTGAGTCCTGTTTTAATTGGTTATGTTATAGCTTGGATATTAAAACCAATAGTTAATAAATTGAGTAAAAATTATAGTTATATGACTAGTACGATTATATGCTATTTTTTAATAATATTTATAATTTTAATATTTGGATATTTTTTAGTTCCCTTTATTATAGATGAATCTAGACATATTATTCCAATGTTTGAAAGTATTTATAATCGTATTCCTAATCATATATTATCTAAAATAGATTTTAAACAACTAAGTTATAAATTAATAAATATTACGATAAATGTTAAAGATATTATTTTAAATTTATTTTATAGTTTATTTATTTCTTATTTTTTTCTAATTGATAATAAAAGAATAACTAGATTTATTGCTAAATATACTCCGAGTAAGTTAATTAATGAAATAAGTACTAATTTAAGATTGTTTGTTAAAGGAACTCTTTTAGATACAGTAATTCTTTTTGTTATGACAATAATATCATTTAAAATAATTAAAATGCCTTATGTACTATTATTATCTATTCTTATTGCTATTACTAATATTATTCCTTATATTGGACCATATATTGGAGGTGTACCTGCTATTTTAATTGGCTTTACCGTTTCTAAAAAAATAGGAATATATGCCTTAATTTTAGTGATTATTTTGCAATTTATAGAATCTACTTTTATTCATCCCATTATTATGAGTAAATCACTTAATATTCATCCTATCATCATTTTAATTGGTTTAATTATATTTGGTCATTTCTTTGGTATTATAGGTATGCTTATTTCAACGCCTTTAGTAAGCATAATAAAAAGCTTATATTTGTACTATAAGCCTTTTAAGAAACTTCTAAAAAGATAGATTTATCATATTCATGTTCATCTATATTATATCCTTCTAAAGTAGGAGTATCTATTAAATAAAATTTATGAAGTAGAGTATCTCTATTAGAGTTTTCAGTTATAGGATCATCCCAGGTTAAATCTAAATGTAACCATTTATTATTTAAATATACCGCATTCCATACATGCGTTGATGATGCAATTCTTATATTTGGGATATCAAATCGATCTAAAAATAACGCCATTGCATCTGCATAACCATTACAAGTTGAATATCCCTGCAGTAAAGTTCCATAACTTATATAAGATTTATAAGTGGAATTACCATTTATAGCCTCACTATCATATTTGGTGTTATTTATAATATAATCATGAATTGCTAAAATTTTATCTTCTAAAGCCATATTATCAGTTATAACAGTCTTTATTATCTCATCAACCTTTTGATTAATTGCCTTTATTTCTTCATCAGTATATAATTTTTCAATTACTATGTTAACTTCTCCCGTAGTAGAGTAAGATGTTGTTATTTTCTTTTCACTATTAAATGGAGAAATAAAATAATTTAAATTTGATAAAACAGTACTATCTGCTGAACTAATTTTTTCAATATCACTTATACAATTTACATATTCCTTAGGACAATAGAAAGTGAAATCATTATATCCTCTATCTAATACTGAGTAATAAATATTAATTAAATCTTGCATACTATAAGGAATAAAATCTGTACTTTGTTTAACATAAGAATAATTTTTATTTTTAAAATACTTATTTGGTTCATCTAGTACAACTTTATGATTAGAATCAAGTAAACTTGAAATTCCATTAACTATTTCATACCTATTATAATATATTATTCCTATTAAAATTAAATAAAAAATAAATTTAAATATCTTTTTCATATCATCACAATAAAAATATATCAAATTATATAAAAAAAAGAAATGATTAATTCATTTCTTCAGTAAAATAGAATAAATT
>DJSP01000067.1 GCA_002438065.1 Caryophanales bacterium UBA6331
TAAATATCATCCTCATGGTGATTCATCTGTTTATGAAGCATTAATTAGAATGAGTCAAAGTTGGAAACAAAATCATATTTTAATTGAAGTAGATGGTAATAATGGATCTATTGATGGTGATGGACCGGCAGCTTATCGTTATACTGAATGTAGACTTGCTAAGATAAGTGAAGAATTATTAAAAGATATTGATAAAGATACAGTTGTAATGGCTCCGAACTATTCAGATACCCTAATGGAACCTACCGTTTTACCAGCTAAGTTTCCTAACCTTTTAGTTAATGGTACAAGTGGTATTTCAGCAGGATATGCAACAAATATTCCACCACATAATTTAATTGAAATATGTGATGCTGTTATTAAAAGAATAGATAGTCCTAATTGTCATGAAGATTCTATTTTTGAGATAATAAAAGGACCTGATTTTCCAACTGGAGCAATCGTTGAAGGAATAGATGGAATTAAAGAAGCGTTTAAAACTGGTAGAGGTAGATTAATTATTACTAGTAAATATACTTTTGAAAAAAATAAAGGTAAAGAACAAATAATTATTACCGAAATTCCTTTTGAAGTAAATAAACAATTATTAGTTAAAAAAATAGATGATATTAGATATGATAAGAAAATAGATGGAATAACTGAAGTTAGAGATGAATCAGATAAAGACTCTTCAATTCGTATAGTTATTGATATGAAAGCTGGAGCTAATAAAGATTTAATATTAAAATATTTACTTAAAAATACTGAACTACAAACAACATACAACTACAACATGGTTTGTATTGATAAAAGAAGACCTAGATTACTAGGAATTATTCCTATAATTGATGCTTATATTGAACATCAAAAAGATGTTATTACTAAAAGAACTAAATTTGATTTAGATTTTGCTTTAAAAGAAATGCATATAACTGAAGGTTTAGTTAAAGCTATAAGTATTTTAGATGAAGTAATTGCATGTATTAGAGGTAGTAAAAATAAACCAGATGCAATTACAAATTTGGTTAAAGAGTTTGATTTTACTGAAGAACAAGCAACAGCAATAGTTATGTTACAATTATATAGATTAACTAATACCGATATAACTATTTTAAATGAAAAGTTAGATAATTTAAGAAAGATTATTAATGAACTTAGATTAATTTTAAGTGATGAAAATAAATTAAAATCAGTAATTAAAGAAGAACTTAGAAGAATTAAAAAAGAATATGGAATGCCTCGTAAGACGGAAATTAGAAGTGAAGTTAAAGAAATTAAAATTGATGAAAAAGAATTAATCCCGAGAGAAGATGTAATTGTTATTTTAACTAAAGACGGTTACATTAAGAGAGTTTCATTAAAGAGTAAATCTGATGATGAAGATACTCTTGTTAAACCAGGAGATTATGTAATTTCTTATTATAAAACTAATACGATTAATAAGTTATGTGTTATAACAGCTAAAGGAAATTATTTATATATTCCAATTCATGAGATACCAGCTTGTAAATGGAAGGAAATAGGCAAGCATGTAAGTAATATTGTAACTATTCCTTCAGATGATAGAGTAATATCTTCTTATGTTATTAATGAAGAACAAAGTAATCCGATTATTTCAATATTTACTAAGAATGGTATGGTTAAGAGATGCAATTTAAATGACTTTATTGTTTCAAGATATAATAAACCATATACAGCTATGAAACTTAAAGATGATGATGAAATAGTAAGTACTAGTTTAAATAAAGAAAATGCGATGATTGTTACTAGTGATGGATATTATCTAAATTATAATGTTAATGAGATACCAGTAGTTAGTCCTAAAGCAGCTGGTGTTAAAGGAATTAACTTAAAAGATGACTTTGTTGTATTAGGCACTACATATAACGATAGTGATGAATATCTAAATGTATTTACTAATCAAAAGACTGCTAAGAGAGTTAAATTAAAAGATTTAAGTTTCTTATCAAGAGCTAAGAGAGGATCTAGTTTACTTAAGAAAGTTAAATCAACTAAGTATGAAATCTCATTTGCGTTCTTAACTAATAGTAAAGATGAAATTGGATATATTACTGGAGAAGATACAAATATATTAAAAAATAGTGATATTCCAATAATGGATGTTCAATCAACAGGAAGTGTTTATACTAAATTAAATGTAAGTAATGTATTTGTTATAAAAAATATGAAAAACATAGATGATAATTCTTTTGCAGTAAAGAAAGAAGAAACAAGTAAAGAATTAACTATCGATAATTTCATTGATGATTTTAAATTATAGAATTATAAGACCACTTAATTAATATAATATATTAGGTGGTTTTATTTATGGATAAAAAAGAAGAATTTAAAGAATTTATTAAAAGTAAACCAGAACTAGTTGATTATGTAAAAAGCAAAGAATATACATGGCAAGATTTTTATGAAGTATATGATTTATATGGTAAAGATGAAAGTGTATGGGAAAAATATAGGGAAAAGAAAAGTGATAGTGAAAGTGATGATAGGAAGAATGCATCTATTACAGAACTAACTAATTTAGTTAAAAATATAAATATAGATAATGTCCAAAAATATATTAATAATGCTCAAAAAGCAATTAATGTAATAAGTGAGTTAACAGCTAAAAAACCAAGTTCTAATGTAGTTCAAACTGTTGCTAAAACACCTAGAGTAATAAATAAGTTTTTTGGTGATTAATGAAGGCAGATATATTAATTAAAATCAATGAAGATGCTAAGTTAAAAGAATATATAAATAATAATTCATATTGGTATAAATATTTAAATAGAGGACCATCTTACTATAAAGAGTTTTTTGATTCATATAAAGCTTTTAAAAAGAATGATAAAATAAATAAAACTAATAATATTTTAGAAACAGTTGACACTTTAAATAGTATTTTAAAAATATTAAAGTAAAGTAATTGACATACTTTTTCCTTTTTTGTATAATAAAAATATAAAGTAGAAAAGAGGAAAGATTATGAAAAAATTAAATAAGAAAGGTTTTACATTAGTTGAATTACTTGCTGTTATCGTAATACTTGCATTAATTATGGTACTTGTACTTCCAAACGTTATGGATTCAATGAATTCGGCAAAGCAACAAACATTTTTGCTATATGCAAACAGAATGCTTGATGCAGCCATGAGCAAACGTGCTTCAGATGAATTAGCAGGAGGCACTGTTCCAACTTGTTATTTAATTAGCACTTTAAATAATGGTAATACAAATAAATATAAAGGAAAAGTAACCATAGACAATGGTAAATATAAAATACAAATGTATGATGATAATTTTCAAATTGGATTTGCTAACAATAAAGATGCTAATACAGTTTATGATATAGCAGGAGGGGTAACTTCTGCAGATATTGAAACAATTAAAGAGAATTTAAAAGCCAACAAAAAAACATTATCATCAAAACCTAATCCAATCCCTAGTGTTTCTTGTTAATAAGCAATTTTACTATTTATAAAATCCAAGGTTTAAACTTTGGATTTTTTATGTTAATATAATATTGGTGATTAAAGATGATAATAGGCTCTCATGTCCATTTTAAAAATAAACAAATACTAGATAGTGTTAAGGAGGCAGTACAATATAATGCAAATACTTTTATGTTTTATACTGGTGCTCCTCAAAATACATTTAGATCTTCTATAAAGAAAGAATATTTAGAAGAGGCTAAAAAAATAATGGAAGAAAATAATATAGATATTAATAATGTTATTTGTCATGCACCATATATTATAAATTTAGCTAATAACTTAGATGAACATAAATATGAATTTAGTAAGGAATTTTTAAGAAAAGAATTAGATAGATGTGAAGAATTAGAAGTTAAATATCTTGTGTTACATCCTGGTTCAAGTGTTAAAGTTGATCGCAGGATAGCAATAGATAATATAGTAAAAGCAATAAATGATATAACCAAAGAAGATGATAAATGTATTATTTTATTAGAAACTATGGCTGGCAAAGGAACTGAAATAGGTTGTAATTTAGATGAAATAGCATATATAGTTAAAAACGTTAAAAATAAAATTGGAGTATGCTTAGATACATGTCATTTAAATGATTCAGGAGTAAACATTAATAATTTTGATGAATACCTAGATGAATTTGACAGACAAATAGGAATAAATAAAATTAAATGTGTTCACGTAAATGATTCTAAAAATGAAATTAATACGCATAAAGATCGTCATGAAAATATTGGTTTTGGTACAATTGGTTTTGATGCATTAATGAAAGTAATAAATAATCCTAGACTAAAAGATGTTCCTAAAATTTTAGAAACACCTTATATTGAGGATAAACCTCCTTACAAATTTGAGATAGAAATGATAAAGGAAGGAAAATTTAATCCTAATTTAAAAGATGATGTTATAAATAGTTAATATATTCACTAATTAACTTGTTTATTTTTTCTGCATTTTCTTTAGAAAATCTATTTTCATAGTCTTTAAAATTATATTTATATTTATCTTGCATAATTTCTTTATAATGTTTTTTAATAAAGTCATAAGTAAAATCTAATTCATCGTTAGATAATCTTATGTCTTTTTTTAGTGCAAAATTTAAAACGTCATCTTTTCTTAAATTATTCATATAAATATCAACAATATTCATAAAATCACCCTATATATTTTATGTTTTAATCCATAATAATATTATGAAAAATAAAATAATATATTTATTTATAATAGTTGTTTTAATATCAGTGTTTCAAATATATTCTTATAATGTAAATAACAAGTATGATACTGAAGAATATGTTTATGGGTTAACCGCGCCTAGAGGAAGAATTCTAGATGTAAATGGGAATATATTAGTTGATAATAAACATGTTAAAGTTGTTATTGCAAATACTTATGGATTAAGTGAGAAAGATATAATTGAAAGTTGCAATAAATTAAAAGATATTATTGATATTGAGCCTAGTATTAGCACTGATAAGTTAAAATATTACTATTACATAAATAATAAAAGTTATGTGGATAGTTTAGTATCTAATGAAGTTATAACTAAATATAAAGAAAGAAAAATTAGTAGTAAAGATTTATTAGAAGAAAAGATTAATTTAGTTACTGAAGAGATGATTAGCGAAATAGATAAAAAAGAAGCATATTTATATTATTTGTTTACAAATGGTTATTCTTATGAAGATAAAATAATTAAAGAAAATATTAGTGAAGAAGAATATATAAATATTAATCAAACAAAAATTAAAGGGATAAGAACTGATATTACTTGGGAAAGAACTTATCCTTATGGTGATACTTTAAGACTTGTGTTTGGAAATGTTTCTAGTAGTAAACAAGGCATTCCATTAGAATTAAAAACCCATTATTTAAACAAAGGATATAATTTAAATGATAGGGTTGGAATAAGTAATTTAGAATATATTTATGATGATTATTTAAAAGGAACTAAAGCTAAATATAAAAGGGAAAATGGTTATTTAGAGTTAGTAAGTAATTATGAAAAAGGAAAAGATATTGTTTTATCTATTGATATAAATATTCAAAATGAAGCTGAAAAAATATTAGAATCAGAGATGATTTTAGCTAAGAAAGCACCTAATTCAAAATATTTTGATAAATCTTATTTAATAGTTAGTAATCCAAATAATGGAGAAATAATATCTTTAGTAGGTAAAAAGATTAATGGTAATAATACATTTGTTGATTATTCTTATAATACAATATTAGATTCATATGCGGTTGGTAGTGCTGTTAAAGGAGCATCTATTTCCGTAGGATATAAATATAATTTAATTGATGAAAATTTTAAGGTAAAAGATGCTTGTGTTAAGCTGTTTTCACAAAGAGAAAAATGTTCTTGGAAAGATTTAGGATATTTAGATGATATCGAAGCCTTAAGAATGAGTAGTAATTACTTTCAGTATTTGATTGCGATTAAAGCAACTGGTAATGAATATGTAAGAAATATGAAATTAAATGCCAGCCATGAAGATTTTAATAAATATCGTAATGTTTTTAAAGATTATGGTTTAGGAACTTTAACTAATATTGATTTAAATAAAGAATCTAGTGGTGTTAAAGGAAACATTGTTTCAAGTGATTTACTTCTTAATTATTCAATTGGACAATATGATACATATACGCCTATTCAACTTGCTAGTTATATAAACACTATTGCAAGTGGCAAAAGAAAAAGAATGTCTTTGCTTAAATACGTTTTAAATAATGATGGTAGTATTTATTATGAAAATATAAATGAGGTATATAATGATGTACCAGTAAGTGATTATTATTTAAACCGAATTAGAGAAGGATTTACAGAAGTAAATAAAAGTGGAACAGGGTATTATTATACTAATCATAAGTTTACATCAGCTGGTAAAACCGGAACTGCAGAAGCTATGTTAGGCTCTGTTAACGTAATAAATACATCATATGTTATGTATGCTCCTTTAGATAAACCTAAATTTTCTTTAGTTATAGTAAGTCCAAATATTAAATATCAAAATAGTATTAGTTCTTATAAATATCCAATAAATGCCCATGTCGCTAATAAAGTTAGCGAGTTTGTTTATGATAATTTGAAATAAGTAAATTAAATTTCCTCTATTTAGCCAAATATTATATCGATATTTGTGAAAAAATAACAAAAACATTAAAAATAAATGTACATTTAATTATTTATAATAAATAAAGAAAATTACATCAATACGAACTTTTATAACAAGGATTTAACAAATAATGCTAGAGATATATCTGAATCTTTCGCAAAAGAAAATTATTAAAAATAAAGAAGATTTACTAAAAGCAAATCCCTATTTAAGCATATATAATATATTAATTGTTAAAAATGACTTTAATAAATCAAATAATTTTTAGTATCATGTTAAATATGGTTAAAGTTTATAAATATTTGCTAGCAAATATTTCATAATAGTGTTATTATATGTGAGGTTTAAAGGAAGTGTTATTATGAATTATATTAAAAATGTTTATTTGGAAGAAAAAAATCATAAATTGGTGTTAGAAGTTAATGATAATTTAATTAATTTGATTAAACCTTTTATAGGAAATAAAAACTTTGTTTATTTGGGTGAGTATCCTTTAGTAGTTCCTGATAGTTTAACTCAAACTAAATTAAATAAAAAAGGAGGTAAACATCAAAATACTGAATTTTATAATATTCCTCAAAATACATTAAGTGGGAAAGTTAAATTTAATAAGTATCCTGTTATTATGTATAACAATATTAAGTACATAGGTGTAAATAGTTTAGATGATAATAAACGTATTTGGATAGAAATTAGACCTGTTAAATGGCAGATAAATGAATCAAATTTAGAGTTTGAATCTAGTTTATTTATTCAATTTGCTGGTTTATTAAATGAAGAAATATTAGAAAATATTGTTATTGATATGTTTCAAGGAGTTAATAACTCTAATATAATTTATGAACTTGCTAGATTAAATGAACAAAATTTAAAAGATTTTAATTTATATTCATTACTAAATAATTCAAAGCTAAATTTTAATTCTTTAACAAGTGAAGAAACAATAATTATCGGCTTAGTGTTAGGCTTATTTAAAGGAAGAACTTTTAAATTTGAAGAAATAGCTTCATTATTAAATATTAATATTGAAGAAGTTTTATATAAATATAAAAACGGAATTAATAAACTAGAAATTATCATTAATAAAAGTTTAAGTGATGAAAATAAACGTATTGAAAAATCACTTATAATGAATAAATAAAAAATTATTATGAATTAATTAGAAAAGAAATATTAAATTAACAAGTTAACAAATAATATTTCTTTTTTGTTATAGGAATTTCATAATTAAAGAAGAATTTTAACAAATGTATGAGATTTTATTATATATTATTTAATTTAGACGTGGTATAATTACCTAAGAAAGAGGTTTTATATATGGCAAGTAGAAGTGAATTAAGAGAAAAAATAATGACTATTATTTATCAAATAACGTTATATAAGAATAATAAAATGAATTATAATGTTGATGAAGTTATTAAAGAAAATGTAGAAATAGA
>DJSP01000089.1 GCA_002438065.1 Caryophanales bacterium UBA6331
TAATTCTATTTTCAAAGAACAAATTTTCTATCTTTTTTGATAGATTTATATCCAGACTTATTGTCTTGATATCTTTTTACATAATGTGGCTAGTTTTCCATAAAACTTTTCACACTATCATATTTATAAATCAATTAATTATAAATTTCGTTAATTAGTTTATAAAATAAAATAAAAAAGCCTATTTAAAGCTATTTTAACATTTTATTGGTGCTTATGGAGGGAATCGAACCCTCATGGTTGCAAAACCGCAGCATTTTGAGTGCTGTGCGTCTACCAATTCCGCCACACAAGCAAGAACAAATTAATTATATCATATTATATTTAAAATTTGTTATAATTAATTTTAATTTATTAAATTTTATTCATCTTCATTATATCTAGTTAAATATAAATCTAATTCTTCATCATCTTCACTATTTTTAAATTTAGGTAAATCATTAATAGTAGCAAGTCCAAAATAATCTAAAAAATTATTAGTTACTTCATATAAATTAGGTTTACCAGGAAGTGTACTTTTTCCACTTACTTTAATTAGTTCTTTAGCAAGTAATTTTCTAATAACAAACACGGTAGAAACTCCCCTAAGTTCATCTATCTCTACTCTAGTTATTGGTCCATTATAAGCAATTATCGCAAGAGTTTCCAAAGCAGCTGGTGATAAAGTATTACTTTCAGGTTTTTTAACTAACTTTTCATATATTTCTTTATGTTCAGGTTTAGTAGTTAACTTAAAAGCATCTCCTAAATAACTTATCCTTATTCCTCTATCTTCTTCTTCATAATTCTTTTTTAAAGTAGATAATAAATTTTTAACCTCAGTTTCTGATTTATCCATAATATCACATAAATTATCTAAAGTTATACCTTCATCGCCAACCACAAACAATATTCCTTCTAAAACACCAACATCTCTCATTACATACATCCTTCTAAATAAATATTTCCAAAGTTTTTATCTTGAGTTATAACTATTTCATTTTTCTTTGACAAATCAAGAATACTTAAAAAAGTAACTATTACATATGGTTTAGAAATATCATCAAACAAATCTAAAAAATTAACTTTTCCTCTTTCTTTAATTATACTTCTAATCATTTTACATCTACTTTCTAAGCTTATTTCCTTCTTAGTTACAGTAGTTGTCTTGGGCTCTTGCAATTTCTGTCTTTTTAAAAATTCTTCAAAAGCATTTAATAAGTCATTTAAAGTAATATTTGTACTTAATTTAGTTTCATTTCTAAATTCATTTAAATTACTAGGTAACTTAGTATATACATAACTTCTCTTTTCCTCAAGAACTCTAAAATCTCCAGCCATATCTTTAATTTTTTGATATTCTAATAATCTTTCTCTTAATTCATCTTCACTATTAATTTCATATTCATCGTCATTATCTTCATCATCTCTATGTAATAATAATTTACTTTTTAAATGAATAAGTTCTGATGCCATAACTAAATATTCACTACAAGCATCTATTGTTAAATTTTTATTATTATTAATATAATCTATATATTCTTTAGTAATTAATTCTATATCTATATCATAAATATCCATCTTGTTAGATCTAATTAGATGTAATAACAAATCTAACGGTCCATTAAAATTATTAACTTCTACATTCATTTACAATCAAAACCTTTTTTTATTAATTCAGTGCTTATTATATCATACTTGGTATTTAATAGATAATAATTTGTATCAATGCTTTTTAAATCAATATTAGTATCTATTATAGCAGTAAATTTAAAGCTATTTTCACTAGTTGTAATAGTACTTTTACCACCTAAAGAATTAATATCATTACTTTTAGTCTGATAATTAAGTAACGTATCACTTAAAATTGAACTATCTGTGCTAGAATATGAATAATTATTTTCTATTCTTATTAAATTATTTTCTTCATTAAATGTATAAATATATTCATAATTACGATAAATACATGTTAATTTTTTTATATTATTATTTTGTGTAGTCGTAGATGTCGTTGTTGAACTACTTGTTGTAGTTGTTGTGCTAGTTGTAGTTACTGGACTTGTACTCGAATCTGTATTTCGATTCAATAAATCATTTAGAGTAAAATCATCGCCAAAGTAGGCTTTTATATAAGGGAACGCAAAACAAGCACCAATTAATATTATAAAAACAATAATAACAAATATTGGTTTACTTGATTTTTCTTTTTTTAAAGTTCCTAACACTATAACATCTTTGTTTTCATTATTCATATTAACTAGCCTCCAACTATAATAAGTATAGCAAAATTTTTAATAAAAGAAAATAAAAAAGGACAAGAAATTATCTCATCCTAATCTATTTAAACACTATAAAATAGTGGTCATTATATTTTATTCTAATATTTTAAAAAATTTTCCAAATTATTCATCTTTTTGCAATTTTACGATAACTTCTCTTGGTTTAGATCCATTTTGTGGTCCAATTATTCCTCTTTCTTCCAGTAAATCTACAATTCTAGCAGCTCTCGAAAAACCAACTCTAAATCTTCTTTGAATTAATGAAGCACTAATTTTACCAGTTGTTATCGCAAAATCAACTACGTCATTATATAAAGGATCATCGTATTCTTCTGGGCCACTATTTGCACCAGCCATGTGATTATCAGGTATTTCAGTTAAACTATTATCATAACTTGCTACTTGTTCTTTAGATACGTAATCAATTAATCTTTGTGTTTCTTCATCAGAAATAAAGTTTCCTTGAATTCTGATTGGAGTATTTTCACCCATTGGCAAATATAACATATCACCTTTACCAAGTAATTTTTCAGCACCACTTCGATCAAGTATAGTTCTTGAATCAATTTGAGATGCAACGGCAAATGAGATACGTGATGGAATATTAGCTTTAACAACACCAGTAATTACATCTGTTGATGGTCTTTGAGTTGCGACAATTAGGTGAATTCCAGCGGCTCTTGCCATCTGAGTTATACGCATAATTGAATCTTCTACTTCTTTGGCAGCAACAAGCATTAAATCAGCAAGCTCATCTATTATTACTAAAATATATGGCATCTTAGGAACAGTTGTGTTGTTCTTTTTATTATTTTTTTCGATCATTTCATTATATCCTGAAATATTTTTAACGTTGTTATCAGCAAATTTTTGATATCTATTTTCCATTTCAGCAACTATTTTTTGAAGTGCGACATTTGCTTTCTTAGGATCAGTAACTACTGGACATAATAAATGTGGTATTCCATTATAATTTGATAATTCTACCTTTTTAGGATCGACAAGTACTAATTTTATGTCATTCGGATTCATTCTCATTAAAATAGATGCGATAAAACTATTGATACAAACTGATTTACCTGAACCAGTTGATCCGGCAACAAGTAAGTGAGGCATTTTTGATAAATCAGCACAACAAGTTCTTCCCATTAAATCCTTACCAAGTGCAACCAATATCTTAGCATCACTCATAGATTTTGGAACAGTGCTTAATACTTCTCTAATTGGAACACTAGCGACATTTCGATTAGGTATTTCAACTCCAACGGTACTTTTTCCCGGAATAGGTGCCTCAATTCTAACATCCTTAGCAGCAAGTGAAAGTGCTATTTCTTTACTAATACTTGTAATTCGATTAACTTTAGTACCTGCTTTAATTTCAACTTCAAACTGCGTAACAGCAGGTCCTTCATGAATTTCTACTACTTTTCCAGTAATTTGAAAATCTCTTAATACCTTTTCAAGTGCAATACGATTTTGATTTAAAAAATCACTATTATTAACTTTTTTAGTTTTAGCAGGTGGATTTAATATATCAAGAGGTGGTAAATGATACTCTCCATTTGAACTATTTTGAATACTTATAGGTTCACTACTTGGTATTTTTTCTTCTTTATTACTTTCATAGTTTTCATTATGAAATCTACTTATTTCTTCACTAGAAGTTATCATAACTTTGTTGTTTGCTGAACTTACCTGTTCTTCTTCATCATCATCGTCCTCATCTTCATCATCATCAGACTCGCTTAATTTTAAAGCCTTACTAGATTTAACTCCATCCCCAAGACCTTTAAAAATATTTATAATTTTAACTACAATATCAGCAAGTGATACATTAAGTGCCATTACAACTCCAAATAATGAAAACACAGCTAAAATAATATATGTTCCAGTTAAATCAAATAGATTAACAAATCCCCATGAAAAGAAAGCACCAATTATTCCGCCACCAGTTTGACTTAAATTTATAAAATTTTCACTATTTATTGTATTCATAAAATTATCTATCGTATTTTGAAATATATCATTATTTTTAAGTACTGTACTATCAGCAATATAGTTAATATGACTAAGAGCAAGTAACGCGATTAACAAAAGATATAGTCCAATTAATCTTGAATTAAAAAACTTAGGTAAATCTCCTTTAATTATCATATACATTCCTAAAATAATTAATAGTAAAACAAAAATAGCCCACCAAGTACCCATTAAAAATATACAAAAAGATTTAATAAGATGTCCTACAGGGCCAAACGCTCCTATTCCAATTATTCCTACGAGTACAAGTAATAAACCAATTAGTTCTGAAGAAAATTTAGTTTTACTAGCACTCTCACCTTTTCTTTTTTTCTTTTTAGCCATATACTATCAACTCCATTTTAATTATAAACCATATATAAATTTAATGCAAAAAATAAACTGTAAATTTACACTAATAATAATTATTTAATTTATGTTAATATTTTTAATTGTTAACTTGTTTATGATTTACACTAATAGTATAATAACCACTAAGGAACAATTAGTTGCTGGGTGTCTATCCTCATTTTTTAATAATAAAAAGATGAGGAGGTGTTGCATATGAGTAAACGAAAATTTATTATTAAATTTTTAAGATACATATGTCTCATTATTCTATGTATATCTGTTTTGGTGTACATAGTAAAAAAATAGACACTTAATTATTCAAAAATAATTAAATGTCGGTACTTTATTATAAAGGATAGGCATTCAGCATTGCATAACTAAATGTTCCTTTTTTATTTTATGTAAGTTTCCCTTACGTATTCATAATAGCACTTTTTATCCAAATCTTCAAGGTATGTTAATTACTAGATAGTGTTTACAAAGTCG
>DJSP01000003.1 GCA_002438065.1 Caryophanales bacterium UBA6331
TTTTTGCTCAGAGTATACGAAATATTTATATTCACTAGGAATTAATCAATTTAGTTCAAATGATATTTGTGCATTTAAAAAACTAGCATTAAGTGGAAGTCAATATGTTAGATCAACCTTAGCACTTTATTTTGCTTTTATTAAAACAAAAATGAAATTTAATCCAGATAATTTTTGCTTTCCAATAGTTATTGATTCTCCTCGCGAAGGTGAACAAGATGAAAACAATAGTTCAAACATTTTGGAAACTATACTAAGTGAAAATATTGGAACATCTCAAAGAATTGTAGCCAGTGTAAATGCCCAAAAATATATTTCGAAAGAGACTTTAAATAACGTGAATGTGATTGAATTAACAGGTGAACAAGGGCATGTTATGTCAAGAGAAGAATATTTAAATGACGAAAATGACATACAAATATGCCTTTCTTATTTTAAACGAATTTCTTAAGAGAATTACTTTAAATGATCTATTGTTGATATTACATATTTATTAATAAAATTGTTTTAATTTACAAATTAGATACAAATATTGTTCATTATATTAAATTTTTTAAAGCAAGGAGAACATTATGAAAGCAGAGCCAGAACACTTAATAGATTTAATGTTTGATAACAAACGCCAATATCAAATACCTGTTTACCAAAGAAATTATGATTGGAAAAAAGACAATTGCATAGATGTTACTGTCAATGAAAAAATAAACAAAAAGGCTCAAATTAAAATAAGCAATTATGCTCACTTGTCATCATCAATAATATCTTTGGTTCTATAAGATCTACCAACAATATTAATTACATGAGAGTGATGCAACAATCTATCAAGAATTGCATTTGCAATAACAGGATCACCAAATATTTCACCCCACCTAGATAATGATTTATTAGTTGTTACTATTGTAGAATTCTTTTCATATCTTTTAGCAATTAATTGAAATAATAAATTCGAACTTTCAGTATCTAAAGGTAGAAAACCAACTTCATCAATAATTAAAAGCTTGTATTTAGAAAAGAACTTTAATCTTTGTTCTAGTCTATTCTCAATATGAGCTTTTTTTAGTTGCAACACAAGATCATTACATCCAATAAAATAAGTAGAAGTTCTTAAAGATGCTGCTTCAATACCAATGGCTGTAGCCAGGTGTGTTTTACCAACACCTGGACTACCAATAAAAATTATGTTTTCTTTATTTTCAATAAATTGAAGATATTTAAAGTTCATTATTTGCTCTCTATTTATTGATGGTTGAAATGAAAAGTCAAAATCGCTTAATCGTTTAATGTATGGAAAATTAGCTACTTTAACACAAGCATTCATAGCTCTTTTACTTCTTAGTTCCATTTCAAGTTCTGTAAGTTCATATAATGCATCTATCATCGTCTTTTCACCAGATTCTACATATGAAATATATTTTTCAATATTTGCTCTAAATTCAGTCAAATTTAATGTCTCAAAATTATTTAACGTTCTTGTAAAATTGTTATCCATTCCTTATTATCCTCCTCAAAATATTCTTGATAATATAACTTTGATGCTTCTATATAATTAAATTGTCTTTTAAATTGATTACAATAATCAAAAGGATGTTCTTTAAAAGAATGTCCACTTTCAAGCCAATCTAATAAATCATCAAGTTCGTATATTGTTGGATTAAGAGATTCAATTGAACATATATCATCATCACTTAATCCATGATTTTTTAGTAATTTATATAAACTATTATTCATTAATTTAACCTCCCAAGTTTACTTAATGCTTCTAGATTTAATCTTGACATTTCTTCAACATTATCAGCTTTATTCTTTAATCTTGTTGATAATGCTTCTTGATAATGTGAATTAAGATAATTGATTTCTTGGTTGGTGATGATATGACACACAATTAATTCTGTGTTAGAATAAATATAAAGTTTATCTGCTTGAGGTATTAAATGCACTTTCTTGCCGATATACTTTTGTGGTACTGAGTATCTTGAACCTTTATATAACACAAGTAGTGTATCCGGCACGACTTGTGTATTTATCTCACTTAGATATGAATCAAGTAAGATTTTTTGTGGTAATGGTGATAGATACTCTTTTTCTTCCTTAAAAAGTAATGCGGGTGGTAGATGTGTTCTATCATTTTTTTGATTATTACAATCTTTATTAATGATATTAATTATTTTTATTAAATGCGATACATCTTCAACTTCTTTATTATATGGTCTTAACCAATCCATAAATTTATTAGATACTTCAACCTTACCTTTAGTTTCTGGTGTTCTAACATCACATAGATTTATTTTTATACCTAAATCTTTTTCAAATTGTAATACTGAAGTATGCTTTCGTCTTTTACCTTCTCTTAAATTAACAATTGCTGTCATATTATCTGTTTTTATTTTCTTTGGCACACCGCCTATCTTCCGTAATACATCAATAAGGCAACGATAGAAGTCATATTCAGTTTTTCCATAACTAAATATAAATAAATGAAGTCTTGAATATCCTAATGTTGCAGAAAATACATTGAATTCAATTGTTTCACCGGATTTAGTTTCAATACTTAAATCTTCTTTCCAGTCACATTGCAATTGCTCGCCTGGAGCTGTTTCATATAAAACATGTGGAACAATATTTGAATTAATATTTCGATATCCTTTACGTTCGATGTATGATTTCAAACCACTATAAGTAAAATTGATTTTATCTTTATATCTATTTTTCATATATTGAAATAATGCTGATATCTTTACTAGTGAATCACTCATTTTCTCACGAATTAATTCATCGTATTCATCATACTTACTATTTCTTTTTAATCTCATTTTTTGAGGTATTCCTCCACTTTCATAATACTTTTTTACTGTTGCTCTATTAAGATTATATTTTCTAGCTAGAGCACTGATATTTGGCTTAATTTTTAGTAAATCCATTTCTAGCAAATCACCTATTAACCTCCCTTTCCAATTTGAATAACTTTGCTTTTGCATCTTATCTTACCTCCTTATGCTTTTAAGCATTTTGATTATAAGATAAGCATCAAAAAAAGTAATCTACTTAAGCTCTTTATATAAGCATTTTTGCTTATTTTTGAACGAGCCTTTTTGATTACTTTTAATTTACCATTAACAAATGATAACAATAGTAATTA
>DJSP01000041.1 GCA_002438065.1 Caryophanales bacterium UBA6331
TGATTGGGGAACAGAAACTTATATAGAGCCTGAATTAATCGAAAATTTAATTAAAACTAAAAAAATTGTTGTAAAAGATGAGAACAGTAAAGAGGTTAATACTATTAATGCTCAAAAAGATATAACTAAAATAACTGAATTATTATCAAGAACAATACCAATTGAAAATAATAAAAATAGTGAAAATAATAATTGGAATTTATCCCTTTATGATGAGAATAATGAATTAATTAATATAATAAACATTAATAATGATGGAACATTAGGCATTGATAATACAAAAAATGAATATTTAAAAGAACAATATTTTAATGAGTTAACGAAATTATTAGAACAATAGAGATTACTTAATTTGGTAATCTTTTTTATAAATTCAGGATACCATGAAGTAAATACAAGAGCACATTTAATTCTAAAGAAAGAATATCGATAATATATTTAATTAGGTGATTTTAATGCTTCATTATCGTATTCATAAAAGAATGTATTATGTGTATTTTACTGTTTTAATAACTTTTTTAGTAATAATTTTAAGAGTGTTTTATCTACAAGTATTTAAAGTAAATAATATAAAAGATAAGGCTGATAGTTTATGGAGTCGTAATTTACCAATTCTTGCTGATAGAGGTAAAATTACTGATCGTAATGGGGTAGTTCTTGCAGATAATTTAACAACAACATCATTAGTAGTTATTCCAGTTCAAATTCAAAATAAGGAAGAAGTTGCTAAAAGCTTATCTGAAATATTAGGAACTACTTATTTAAATATTTATTCCCATTTAACCAAACATACCTCAATTGAAAGAATTCATCCTGAAGGAAGAAGATTATCATATGATGTAGCTGAAAAAATAAATAATCTAAATTATGATGGAGTCTATTTACTTAAAGAATCTAAAAGATATTATCCATATGAATCATTACTTTCTCATGTCTTAGGATATGTTGGTATAGATAATCAAGGTTTATCTGGAATCGAACTTGAATACGATAAGTATTTAAAAGGTAATGACGGAGGTATATTATATTATTCTGATGGTAAAGGAAATCGTTTAAATTTATCTGAAGTTTATGATGAACCTGTTAACGGCAATAATATTTCTTTAACAATAGATATAAATATTCAAGAAGCAGTTGAAAAAGAATTAGACAATGTTGTTACAAAATATAATCCAGACAGTACGCTTGCATTAGTTATGGATCCAAATAATGGAGAAGTACTTGCTATGTCATCTCGTCCAAACTTTGATTCTAATAATTATAAAAATTATGACTTAGAAACTATTAACCGAAATTTACCAATTTGGATGACTTATGAACCTGGTTCAACTTTTAAAATTATAACTTTATCTAGTGCTATAAATGAAGGAAAAGTAAATTTATTTGATGATCATTATTATGATGGTGGATCAATTCAAGTTGAAAATGCAAGAATTAAATGTTGGAAAAGAGGAGGTCATGGATCCGAAACCTTCTTAAATGTCGTTGAAAACTCTTGTAACCCCGGTTTTGTGGTATTAGGTCAAAGATTAGGTACTGAAACTTTATATTCCTACTTAGAAAAATTTGGTTTTGGTAAAAAGACCGGAATTGATTTAAATGGAGAAGCCAGCGGTATCATGTTCAAATTATCTAAAATGGGACCCGTTGAAACTGCAACAACTGCTTTCGGTCAAGGTATAAGTGTAACACCTATTCAACAAGTTACAGGAGTATCAGCTGCTATTAATGGTGGAACATTATATAAACCATATATAGTTAAATCTATAAGTGAGCCAGAAACAAATAATGTAATTGTTCTTAATAAAAAACAAGTAGTTAGGGAAAACATTGTAACTGAAGAAACTAGTAACTTAGTCAGATTTGCTCTTGAAAGTGTAGTTCAAAATGGTACAGGTAAAAATGCTTACATTGAAAACTACCGTGTAGGTGGTAAAACTGGAACTGCCCAAAAAGTTAAAGATGGTAAATATATGGTCGGTAATTATATTGTATCATTTATCGGTTTCTTACCTGCCGATAATCCTAAATACGTAGTATATGTTGCGGTTGATAATCCAAAAGGAATCACTCAGTATGGTGGAACAGTTGCCGCACCTATTGCTAAAAATATCATGCTAAGTATTATTGATAGTCAAAATATTCCTAAAGCCTCCACCGATAGAGCTAGAGAATATACATGGCTAGATACCAAATATATTAAACTACCCGATGTTACCGGAATGGATTTAGATACAGCCAAAAAAACTTTAAAAGGATTTAAAATAGAATACTCAGGAAGTGGTGAAAAAGTAATATCTCAAATGCCAGAAGGAAATACTTTTGTAAAAGAAAATAGTATCGTTAAAATATTATTAGATTAAAAACTATCTAATACATGTAAAAATAGTTGACACTCCACCTTACTGGAGTGTTATTATATTCCTCGAAAGGAAGAAATTATATGAATAATTTATATAAAATAGGAGATTTTTCTAAAATAGTTAATTTACCAATAAAAACTTTAAGATACTATGATGAGTACGGATTATTAGAGCCATCATATGTTGATGAATTTACTGGTTATCGTTATTACAATGATACTAACATAAGCGAATGCAAATTAATAATATTGCTAAAATCATTAGATTTCACTTTAGAAGAAATATTAAATTGCAAAGATAATTTAACAGCCGAAGTTATTAATGCAAAAAGAAAAGAACTAAGTGATAGAATAGATTTATTAAACAAAAAGCAAAAAAGGTTAATGATTATCGAACAAGAACTTTTAAGTGTAAAAGATAACTCTCAAAATACTCAAATTAACAAACCAAAAGTTTTAGTGTTGACTCCAAATAAAGTTAACAGGAAAGTAGCATAATTAAAAGTAAAGAGAAGGTAGTAAAGATGGAAAAGATAAGAAACATATATATAAAGATCTTATAAAAAATGCTAGGATAACTTTAAAATATTCAAAAAATTATAAAGGAACCCTACTAATTATTTTAATTATTAATCTTATAGTTTCTGGAATTGGTTTTATTACTCCTATTTTATCTGCTAAATATATTTCTTATTTAACAAATGGATCTTTTAATAATCTTATGTATATAATTATAATTCAAACCATTACATATATAACTAGTATAATTTTAAGATTAATATCCAGTAAAATGAATCGTTACTATGATTTTAAAATAAAAAGAAAACTACAATTAGAACTTACTAAGTCAATTTTAACTATAGATCAAAATATTTTAAATAAAGAAAGTAGTGGAACCTTTATTGAAAGAATTAATGGTGCCACAAATTTATCTTCCAGATTAATACGTATTGCTGAAAGAATATTTAATTTATTAGGAGATTTGGGAGTTTTAATAGTTGTACTTAATCTTGATTTACCGATTGGAATAGCATATATAATTATAATATTAATAAATGTATTATATGATAAGTATTGTGATAACATAAGTTATAAAAATAGTGAAAAACTATATTATTTAGTTGATAAAACTTGTGGATTTATTTAAGAAATAGTTAGGGGAACTAAAGATATTAAAATACTTAATGCAGAAGAATCATTTTTAGAACAAGCTGATAAATATATGAATGATACTAATACTTTAAGATTAAAATCTAATAATACAGACGAAAAACTATCAACGATTTCTTCATTAGTAAGTGAATTATCAAAATTATTAATAGGTTTAATAATGGTTTATGAATTGATAAATGGAAATTTAAGTATTGAATCTGCTTTAATTATTTATAATTACAAAGGAAATATAAGTTGCCTTAAATCTGATTTATCTTCTATTCATTTTTGGATTAGTAATTTTGTATTTGATTCTAATCGTACATATGATATTTTAGATGACAATAAATTTCCTAAAGAAAAATTTGGAAATAAAAACCTATCTAAATTTAAAGGACATATTGAATTTAAAGATGTTAACTTTTCCTATGAAGAAAATATACCTGTATTAAAGAATTTAAATTAAATGAAGTAGGTGGATTTGTTGGTCCATCAGGAGCAGGTAAGAGTACAATCTTTAATTTAATAAGTGCTTTAAATAAACCAGATAGTGGTAAAATCTTATTTGATGGAATGGATATCAATGATTTAACCAAAGATTCAATAAGAGGTAATTTATCAGTAATAAGTCAAAATGCTTACATATTTAATATGAGTATTGAAGATAATTTAAGAATAATAAAAAAGAATGCAACAAAAAAAGAAATCGAAAAAGCCTGTAAAATGGCATGTCTAGATGAATTTATCGAAAGTTTACCAAATAAATATAAAACAATAGTAGGTGAAGGTGGTGTAACATTATCAGAAGGACAACGCCAAAGAATAGCAATAGCAAGAGTGTTATTATTAAGTACTGAAGTATTATTATTTGATGAAGCAACAAGTAGTCTAGATAACACAACTCAAGAAAAAATTCAAAAGGCGATTGAAAACTTAAAAGGCAAATACACAATACTAATAATCAGGATAAAATTATAAATTT
>DJSP01000091.1 GCA_002438065.1 Caryophanales bacterium UBA6331
AAATTTATTCTATTTTACTGGAATTAATTATTGTTTTATATAATTGGAAATAATTATTAATCTGTAGGTCTAATTGAAATATTTTTATCAAACATTTCTAGTTTATTATTTGAATACTTTCAATTAAATTGTTTACTTTATGAAAAATATAGAATATACTTTGGAAGTAGAAGAGGTGTAATATGATAACTGAATTAGGTAATAAAGTTAAAATTCTTAGAAAAAATAAAGGTATTAATCAGGAAACATTAGCAAATGTTTTAGGGCTTAGTAAAGGGCAAATGTGTAATTTGGAAAGTGGAAAACGAAATTTTAGTTTAGGTCAATTGGAAAAAATTTGTGAATATTTTAATATTGATTTATCTTATTTCTTTTTGTTGGAAAATAATGATTCATGTTTGAGCATTGTTACTAAAGTTAAATTATTATTTGAAAGTAATGAATTAACTCAAAGTGAAAAAGATGAATTTTTTTTAGCAATAATGAAAGCTTATTTGGAATCCAAAAAATAATAAATTTTAATTACTACTACTTAGAAAGGACTTTTATGAAATTAAATTATAGAGATGTAACAAGGAAATGGTTAAAAAATTCTTGTCCTAATTCTCATAAAGTAAAAACAAGAAATTATTATGAACATGAAGGTATTAAATATTTTGTTGATGGTAAAAAAGTTGTACTTGAATATACAAATTATGAAAAAGATGTTGCTGTGTGGCTTGAAAATTCATTTGGCGGCGAAATATATTTATTACCTAAAGTAAATGATCCAAAAGGTATAAAGACTGCTGATTATTTATATCGTAATGAATATTGGGATTTAAAAAAGATGAGTTGTAATGCGATAAGTGAGAAGAGAGCAGTGGATAATGTTATAAAAAAATCAAAATTTCAAACTGAAAATATAATTTTGGATATAACAAATTCAATATTAAGTGAAAATATAATTTTACAACAAGTCAAAAGATTATATAGTACTAGTGGAAGAGAGTGGATTAAGCATGTACTAATTGTTAAAAATTTTAAACTAATTAAAGTTTTTATAAGAAAATAAAAATGAGGCCGTCCCCCCTCCAAGCGGAATGGGAAAGGCCTCAAATGTAATTACAATTACATTCTATTATATTTTACGAAATTATGTCAAGTATTATTCGATTATTTTAATTATATGAATTTTAAATACTTTTTCCTTGTTTTAATGTTTGTCTTTGTAATTGCTTAGCGATTCTTAAGATCATTGTATCATCAAAATGACTTGCTAAGATTTCTGGATTAACTTCTGCTCTTAATGATAAATCTAATAAAGACTCAGCTATTACATCATCTGCACTACTTGTAACTTGTAATTTAAACCATTCATTTTTATCTTCAATTCCACAATTAATTGCGTTTTGTGTATCAAGTTTTTGTAATGCATTTATTTCTAATTTAATGTCGTCTATATTCATTTTGCTTATCTCCTAATCATTATATTTTGAATCTATACCAAAATAACTTTCCATAGTAATCCAATCACCATTATTATAAAGTTCTTTTGCTAATTCTTTTCCAACATATCTAACATGCCATGGTTCATAAATGTATCCTGTTTCGTTTGTTTTACCTTCAGGATATCTTAATATGTAACCATAAATATAAGCGTTTTTAGCAACCCATTTTCCTTCATCTGTATTTTTAAATGAATTTGATATAGTGTTTAAATCGAAAGCAAGTCCAGTTTGATGCTCTGATGCTCCAGGTCTTGCAGAAAATGTATCTGCTGATGTTTTACCATTTCTTTTAACATAACCGTTATATAAATCATTTTGATAATCATAAGAACGATAACCACTTTGCGCCCATAGCTTTAAGCCTAAACTTGTAGCATCACTCTTCATTAGTTTCCATGCTTCATATGCATCTTTATCAAGTGGGTTTCGATCAAAACCATCTGATGGTACTGTTTTATATGGATTAACTGGTTTCCAATCTTTAGTTAATTTATATGTTTTATTTACTATTAAAATATTATTTATATAATATGCACCATTTTGGTATTCTATAGTATATCCTTTGGATGTTTTATTTGATAAATTGCTATTTTGATTTTGTTTACTTGTCGTTTTAATCGTTGTAGTTGATGTATTTGTTTTTTTAATTGTCGATGTAGTTGAAGAAGTTGTTGTTGTACTTGTAGATGTAATAGTAGATTCTTGGTTTTCTTCATTTTCACCACCAGATGGAACCTTAATTATTTTTTCTGTTTCGTTATTATCATTTTTCTTATTACAGTATAAGTAAGTGCTTATGCCAATAAGTAAAATATCAATTAGTAAAATTATTATTAATACACTCTTACGATATTTTTTCTTTACTTTTTTTCTATTTTTTATAAAGTAATAATTTAGAATGATTAAAATAAGCAAGATTATAAAAAATATAACTAACTTTATATCCATTTTTATTCTCCATATTCCACATTATTTTCTTTTAGAAAATCAATAATGTCGGTACTATTTATAGCTATTCCAACTCTTTTAATTAATTCATTATTAACATATATGTTTTTATTTGATGATAGCATTCCTAAAAGTTTTCCTTCTTTATTTAATACTGAACCACCATTCATTCCAATATATATTTCATTGCTTATTTCAAATTCAGAAATATTTCCTTTTTCATCTATTAAATTCCTTGTTACTATTCCAGTTATTGGATATGATGGAAAATTCATTTTTTTATAAGTTAAATCTATATCATTATTTTCTTTATTATAAATAAATGTTTCATATTCTGGGAAAGCAAATCCAATTCCAACAAAATCTTGTCCTTGCATAATTTTACTATTTTCAAATTTAGGAAATTTACTGATCAATAAATTATTATTTGTATTTTTTATTAACGCTAAATTTAAATATTTGTGAAAAACTATTTCAATATTTGTTATATTTTCAGCTACATCAACAATTTGAACACAGATATTTGTGATAGTTTTGTCGTTTAAGTCATATTTCTTTTCTATCTTTTTAATTTGTTTAGCATTTTTATTTTGCATTTCGGCAAATATAGGGGTAAAAACATCTTTTGTATCAACTGATAAGATAATATTTTCAGCAATTTCTTTAGTCGTAATCATGTCTCCATTTTGATTTACAACTATAATAGTTCCTATATCATTTATGATATCGTTTACGCCATAATATTTCTTACCAATTATTATTGGTCTAATAAAATCCAAGGCCTCTTTACATGCTTTTTTGTACATAATCAACCTGTTAATAATTTTTGTCTTTAATTATTAGAACTAATCCGTAAAGTTCTAATAAAATAGATAAAACCATTAAAATAATGATATAAATATCACTTATATCTACATATTTATTTATAAATAAGGTTATTAGTAAACCTACTAAACCTTCAAATATTCTAATTAAACCAATTGGCATTTTTCTTTTCATTTTCCCCACCTTAGTAAATTATATCATTTGGATGCTTGATTTGTATAGTTAATTATATTAAATTATTGATAAAAATTTTAAATTTGTAAAATTAATTTTTGGTTAAAAAAGTCATATATTTAAATTAGGTGATTTTTATAATTTTAGATTATTTTATATTAAATTTTTTAGTTATTTCTATATTGGGAACTTTAAATCATTTTTTGTATGATTGGTTTGGTAAATTAAAGATATTAAAGTTATTTTTTACTTCTAATGAAAGTACATTTGAACATATGAAATTAGTACTTTATCCAAGTATTTTAGGTATGATTTTTTCAATAATATTTTTTAGTTATGATAATATTATTTTTGCTTGTAGTGTTGGATCACTTATTTCAATATTTTTAATACCTATTTTGTATTATATAAGTTTATTTGTTTTTAAGAAAAATATTGGATTTATTAATGTATTAATATTTTTTGTTTCTGTTTTTCTAGGATGTATAAGTAACTTATTTATTATTAAAACAAATATTACTTGTAATTTAAATTTAGTTGGAATAATAATTTATTTAATAATGATTGTTTATTTTGCGTATTATAGCTTCTATCCCAATAATTATGGTATTTATAAAGATCCATTAAAAAAGAACTCTACTTATTAGTGTTCTCATAATAGTTACGTTCAGCTAGTTCTCTTATAGCTTCATCTAAATCATCATAGTCATCTTCTTCTAATATTTCTTCTCCTAGAAAGATAATTGATGATAGGTTTAAATTTTGAAAATCTATTTCATATTTATTAAGAACTTCAATTTGATAATTTGTTAAATATAATTTTTCATTAACTTTAATTAACTTATTTTTATTAAAATCTATATCATTTAGTAATTCATTTATGTTATATTCTTTCATTCAAATAATTTAGTTATGTCTATTATTCCTTTTGTTTGTAAATAATAGATTATGCCTCCAATAATCGCTAAAATTAGGGTGCAAACTAGAAAACCTACAAATGTATTTCCTTGATAAGGTTTATTTTCTCCAAGAACTATTTCTAATTTTTTATTTAATCTATTATTATTCATAACTCTTCTCCTTAATTTAATTATATATTGCTATGTTATATTTTTCAAATATTATTTAATGTAAAAATATGTTCTACTCAGCCTTAAGTTAGTGAATAATAAAGATGCTCACTAATTTTTTAATGCAAAAATTAAGCAAATAGTGACTTGCCTTGATATATTTCTTTAATACAAGTAAGAGGATTTAATTTTCTTAATTTAGCAGTTTTAATAATACTCATTATATTGCCAAATCTTTCTCCACCTTTTTTGCTTCTAAATCCTCCAGATATTTTTGTTTTTCCCTTGATTATTCTTAAACAACGTTCCATAACATAAAATTATTTTCACTTGGAATAGTAAAATCGTGGATGAAAAACAATATAGTATTTTTATATTTTTTAAATCTTTTCAAAAGTGTATTTGCTTTTTCTTTCCAGTAAGTTGAAGATATTTTTTGTTTTGAATTTCTGCACTTTCTAGTATTTCATCATATTCTTTTTCTATCAATTGAATTTCTTCTTTTGTAAAACTGGTTTTATTAAATTTTAAAAGTATTTTCCTTTCTCTGTCTAGTTTTAAAAGAAATCTGTAAAAGTTCATTTGCCACTGTATTTCCGGAATGTTTTGACTTTCTTCAATACAATATCTTCCAATATAAATAATACAGTCTTGATTATTGTTTCCATATTTAAATATTACTACTTCGTGGTCAGATATAATTGTTCCAAAATAATTTGTTAAAATATTATCATCTTTTATGGGTGTGTCTCCTTTATTGTAATGATATTTATATAAGACATTGTTAAGATTAGCATATCCTCTATAATATGTTTCTTTGCCACTTTCACTTGTTGTGGTTTCATCTGTATGTTGATATTTACCATTTAATATATTATTTGTAATATTATTTATAGTACTATCTGATTTATATGAAAATTCATCATATATATTGTCTATTGTTCCTTCTGAAATATCTATTATCCCATTACTAAAATCATAAAGTAATTCTTTTACTTTATGATATCCTAGGGAATAGTAATTTCCTAGTGTTGTAACTAGTGCCTTTATATCATCATTATATGTTACATCAGAATAATATTCTTTTGGTAATATATCTTTAGATTTTTTTGCATGTTTAAAGATATGTTTTTCAACATATAAATTCACTTGCATTCCTATCTTATATTTAATTGTATCTTTTTGCTTTGATGTACCTTTTATATAATGTATTACTTGTTTTACTGGAATATTGTTATCGTTTATTTTTGCTTCTAATTTTTCTTTTGTTAAAGTTTCGCCTTTATGTCCATATTGTCCACCATTTTTGGCACTACTTTTCTTTCTATGGTTATATGATTAGTACCAGTTTTAGCTTTTTTAATCTCTTTACTAGTTGGAATTCCAGAATTAGAACTATCTTTATTAATCTTTGATTCTAACTTATCTATAATATATTTATTATCAACATTAGTTTCATTATTAATTTGAGTTTTTAATCTATTTATTTCTTCATGAGCATCATTTAATTTATTTTTTAAAATATCATTTTGTTCTTTTAACGGAGCAATTGCTTTTTCGATTTCAAACTTTAATTTTTTTTCAAAACTTTTACTTTTATATTCTAATTCATACTTTAAATTAAAGTTTTCTAACCTTAAACTTTTTTGTTTATTAATTAATTTTAAATTCTTTTGATATTCTTCTTCATACATTAAATATATTTCATTATTATAATTATATTTTTTCATTTGAATTTCTACTCTAAGCTAATAATAGTTTATCATAACATCAACAAAAAACGAGATGTATTTTGACTTTTAACTTAGAGTAGTCACATCTCGTAGTTATATTATACCTCATACCTCTTTTTATTATTTTTGTGCTATTTTTTTATTATTAAAGGCTGAGTAGTAACAAAAATATTGTAATTATACAAAAAGTTTACATTTTATAAATTGATATGTCATAAAAAATATGATAAAGTTTAAATAGTAGGTGTTGATATGAATATATTAGAAAAATTTAGTAATTTATTATCAAGCAATAATGGTATTAAAACTGAAATAATTAATAATATATGTAGTAAATATAGTATAAATTTTCCTTTTAGTATGGATGATTTTCTTAAAATTGATAGATTAGATATTAGTGATATATTGAAAGAATACGATTATGATAATTATAATGAATTATTAGATGCTTTTAATATGAATATGACTGTTATTAAAATGTATAATAGTAATCCATCTAGTATGTTTTTTAAAGAGAAATATGAACAAGCAATTCTTTATATAAATAATTTAGTTATTAATATTAATGCTTATTTTTCTAAGATAAATAATGATATATCTAATGATATAAAAGATAAATATAATAAAATTATAACTAAAGATGGAATAAATGATACAATTGCTAATTTAGATGAGTTGGATTCTTTACTAGATTCTTTAAATATTACTTTGTATGAAAAAGGAAAAATTAAACAAGAAGTTGGTAAGTCAAATGTGAGACTGGCAATTAATGGTAAAAAGATAAGTGAAGAAGATAAAAAATTATTTGAAAAGATAGAACAAATAATTAAAGATGAATCTAACTTAATAAGTAATGTTTCAAAAGATATGATAGAGGATTATATAAATGGTAATTTAGAGGAAGATAATCCTGATTTAAGAATGGTTACATTAATTACGGGAATGTATAGTGAAATGAATAAGGCTAAAAATAATTTAGGAAATAGTTCATTATATAACTCAAGTATTAATCTTATAGATGAATATATTAATGCTTATGAAAAATTAAAAGAAGAATAAAAAGTAAATTGAATAGAAAGGGGAACATATATGAGTGAGAAAGAATTTATTATTTCATTATGTAATAAATATATAGAAGATTCAGATAATAATGATAGTAATAAAAATATATCTTATTTTAAGGATGTGTTGCATCAAATTAATGAAAATTTTTCTTATGTGTATGAATTTATAATAGGTATAAGTGAAAATTTAATTTTGGAATTGTTTAAAGAAGATGGTGAAGATAAAAAAGACTTTATATTGGGTTTTAATGATTTAAAGAGTAAGATTATGTCTTTTAATGGTGATAATTCAAGTATTAAGTTAACTGATGATGAAAATGAAATAATAGATAGATTTAAAGAATTAATTGTTAGATATGTTAATTCAGGCAGTAACGATTTAGATGATGTTAAGGATTTTATTTTAAGATTAAATAATAATTCAAGTTTATTAGAAAGCGATTATGACTTAGTTGAAAAATTAATATATTTGTATGAAAAAGATAGTACAGATGCTTTATTTGAAGAGGCTATGGATTATTTAAATAGATATAATATTTCTTTAATTAGAAAGTTTAGTAAGAAAGCAAAGACTCCGGTTAAATATACTAAAGTTGGAGATTCTAATGCAAAAATTATGGAAGATATTGCAGATAAGGTTAATGAAATTGCTGAAAGTAGTGGAGTAAATCCATTTGAAAATATGGTTAGTTTTGAATATGTTCCTAAAGAAAGATCTAGAGTTAATCGTAAGAAAAAAATTGACAAGTTAATAGAAACCAAAACAGTAGATTTTAATAGTTTATTTAGAAAATATAATTTTAATTATGACGAATTACATACTAATTATAAAAATAAATTAAATGGTTGTAATGAGGTAGAGAAGCTTGAATCATTTTTAGAATATTTAAAAGATAATACTAATTTGAGTAGTATTAATAATAATGGACGTATTTTAGGACTTCTTTTAACAGAATCTTGCAAAGAAAATTTTGAAGGTGTTAATAATATTTTGATAAACGATTATAATTTTAGCACGGAAGATTTAGATGATGTATTAAAAAGACTTACTGCTATTTATTTAGATGGTGGACTGGATAATTTTAAGAAAAACGCTGAATTGTTATTATCTTGTGGTGTAAAAGAAATAAATAAAATGGTTATAAATAATATTATGTTTTTTAATAATGGTTACGAAGATAATTATAAAAATTATGTAATTCTTAAGGAGATGGGAATTAACGCTGATGCTATTTTAAGAGATGCTTTAAATGTATTTATTCCCGATTTTGATTTGTTATGTAAAAATATAAAAGTGCTAGATTCTTATGGCTTTGATTTAAGAGATGAAGAGGATTTTAAGAGTTTTAGCGTATTATTAATTTTAGATTTAGCTAAAGCAATTGATATGTTTATAGAAATGGGATATAGTGAGTATATTCATGATAAACCAGAATTAACACTTCGAAATATTAAATCTTTAATTATTAAAAGAATCTTGTTTGCTTATAAAAATGGTTTAGAAATGTGGGATAATTATAATGAAAATTGTCCTTATAAAAAAAATGATAAGTATGAAGAAATGATTAAAAATAAGGGTGTTCTTGATGAAAAAGAAATAGATTTATTAATAAAAGAATATCCTATTTTGTCTTTACTTGATTCGGGTATGCGTATTACAACGTTTAATGATCCTTATTTTGGAAGTATTAGAAGAAAAACAGAGCTTGTTTTTGATAATAGGATTGTTTCAAGAATTAAAACATATAGTATATTTAAATGTTTAACAATAAATGGAGTTAATGAGAAGAAAGCTTTACTTTATGCTTTATCTTATAATATGGATATAAATGCGGCGGAGTATGAAAGCCTTAAAAAGGTTGTTTATAGAGATAATGAGGTTAGTACATTATGATAGATTATTTAGAAGAATATATTACTTTAGAAGAATTAAAAGCTGTAAAATATAATTTTAATAGTCAAGATAATAAGAATTTTAATTATTATGAGCAAAATATTAAAGAAGTGCTAGATTATTTGAAGAGTATTGGAGTAGTTAACTTTAAGGATATTTTGTTATATAGAAAAGATATTTGTTTAAAAAATTTAGATATTCTTAAGGAGGAAGTTAATAAGATAAATAAAAATTTAATTGTTTATTTGTTTAATAATGATATATCTAATTTGATAAATTTAAATATTTAAAAATATTTTAGCACTTTTGCTTGACAAGTGCTAAATAGAGTGGTATAACTATAATTGTGAAAGGAAGAGTGATTAGATTATGAATATAATCCCAAGAAGTTTTTTCTTCGATGATGATTTAGATGATTTCTTTAAACCAGTTGTAAGAAAAAATGATGTTAAATGTGATATTTATGAGGAGGATGGTATGTACCATGTTGAAATGGATGTACCAGGATATGACAAAAAAGATATTAAATTAGAAGTTAAAGATGGTTATTTAACTGTTAGTGCTTCTAAGGAAAAAGAAGAAAAGGAATCAAAGAAGAATTACATTAGAAAAGAAAGAACATATGGTTCATTTAGTAGATCTTTTGCTTTAGGTGATGTTGATATTGATAAGATAGATGCTAAATTTGAAAATGGTATCTTAAATATTACCGTTCCTAAAGAAGAAAAAGCTGAAACTAAGAAAACAATTGAAATTAAATAATTACGAAAGTGCTCGAAAGAGTGCTTTTTCTTTATTAAAATATAAAAATAAGGTTGTACCAAATTGTTTTAATGTGATATATTAGTATTGTTAAATTTATTTGGCCTGTTGGTGAAATGGTTAACACATAGCCCTCTCAAGGCTACATTTATGGGTTCGAACCCCATACAGGTCACCATTAAAATTGATAAATTGCCTTAAAATAAGGCTTTTTTTAGTTTTTATAGTTTAAAATTCATGGTAATTTTCCATGGTTTTTACGCTCTGTGATTTTTTTTGCTTTTATTGTATAAAAAAAGAAGAATTATCTTCTTTTGAAATTCATAGTGTTTTCTTGGATTAAAGTTAAATCGTTTGATTCTAATTCTTCTCTTGTTATTAATTTATCACTATGTCTTATAAAATGTTTTGATTGCTCAAAAATTAAATCATTTACTTCCATTAACATTTTTGTTATTTCAGTTGTTCCAACAATTCCATCTCTATAAGCTTGTTTTAATTTACTTTCTAAATAATCTCTATAATCTAGACATGTTTTAATAATTCTTTTTCTATATTCTGTTTCAGTCATTTTAATATTCCTCCTTGATTTGATTATATAACATATAATTATATTAGTATCGTTTTAAGTGTTATTGTTTACATTATGTTTACGTTACTTATATATATTTTTCGTTTATTTATTTTGTTAATTATAATTTTTGTGCCTTGATTATAGTATTTTTGTGTAATATAATTAACTTGTTTAATTAAGGAGGAATTGTATTATGGATTATAAAAAACTTGCTGAATTATTATATCCTAATGTTAATTTAACTATTGAAGATTTAGAAAAAAGATATCCTAAAAGAAATTTAGATGAAAAAGCTGAAGTATGTAGATTTGCTCCAAGTCCAACCGGTAGAATGCATATGGGAAATTTATTTGCGTCATTTGTGCCAGAAAGATTTGCACATCAAACTAATGGTTTATTTATATTAAGAATTGAAGATACTGATGATAAGAGAGCTATTGATGATGGTGTTAATTTAATTATAAGTGATTTAAAAGAATATAATTATAGAGTCGATGAAGGACCTATTAATGGTGGGGAGTATGGCCCTTATATTCAAAGTCAAAGAAAAGAAATATATCATACAGTAGCTAAATATTTGGTTTCTATTGGAAGAGCTTATCCTTGTTTTTGTTCAGAGGATGATTTAAGTCATATGAGAGAAGAACAAGAAGCTTGTAAGGATAGAATTGGTTATTATGGAAAATATGCTAAGTGTCGTAATTTAAGTTATGATGAAGTAAAAGAACATATAGATAATGGTGATAAATGGGTACTTAGGTTAAAATCTATGGGTGATTTTAATAAAAAATTTACTTTTAAAGATTTAATTAAGGGTACTATTGAATTACCTGAAAATGATTTAGATCAAGTATTAATTAAATCTGATGGCGTTCCACCTTATGCTTTTGCTCATGTTTGTGATGATCATTTTATGAGAGTTACAACTGTTACAAGAGATGATTCTTATATTTCATCTGTACCATATCATTTGGAATTATGGAAAGCTTGTGGATTTGATGCTCCTAAATTTGCTCATTTGTTACCTTTAAATAAAAAAGATGGGGATACTGTTAGAAAGCTTAGTAAAAGAAAAGATCCTGAAGCAGCTGTTGCTTTTTATCATGAAAGAGGAATTCCAGTTGAAGCTGTTAAATTATATTTTGCTACTTTATTAAATTCTAATTTTGATGGATGGTTTATGCAAAATCAAGATAAGAATTATAATGATTTTATGTTTACATTTAATAAGATGTGTACAAGCGGTGGATCATTATTTGATATTGAAAAATTAATTAATATATCTAAAAATTATTTAAGTAGATTAAGTGCAAAAGAAGTATTTGATAATTTAGATAATTGGTCTAAAGAATTTGATAAAGATTTTAATGAACTAATTAATAAATATAAAGAATATACAATTAATATATTAAATATTGAGAGAGAACAAAAGAAACCGAGAAAAGATTTTGCTTGTTATAGTGAAATAAAAGATAATATTTGGTATATGTATGATGAATTATTTGATTCAAGTATGGTAAAATTTGAAGTTAAAAACATAGATGAAATTGGTGATATTTTAAACTCTTATGCTAATAAATACTATGATGAAAATGATTCGAAGGAAGAATGGTTTAATAAAATTAAATTATTATGTGATGAATTCGGCTATGTAACTGATATGAAAGCATATAAAGAAAATCCAGATGCATATAAGGGAAGTATAGCCGATATATCAAATATTATAAGAGTAGCGTTAACTACTAAAACCACAACTCCTGATTTATATGAAATAATGAAATTATTAGGTAAAGATAGAGTTATGAAGAGATTAAACAATCTAAAATAGGTTGTTTTTCTTTTGTTTAACAGTGAACAAAAATGTTTGCTTTTGTAAAATTGTTCACTATAATGTAATTAGGTGATGCATTTATGATAACTCGTAATCATTATATTGAACAAATTAAAGGTTTTTATGATTCAGACTTGATTAAAATAATTGTAGGAATAAGAAGATGTGGTAAGTCTATAATTTTAGTCAAATTATGAACGACATTAAAAGTAAAACTGATAATATTATATATTTAAATTTTGAAGATGAAGCAGTAACTACAAATATTTATAATGCAGAAACATTAATTAAGTATGTTAATGATAAACGTAAAGATGGAAAATGCTATATATTTTTAGATGAAATACAATTAATTGATAATTGGAATAATGCGGTTAAAAGTTTGAGATTACATAATAATTCAGTGTTTATAACTGGAACTAATTCTAAAGTATTATCTAAAGAATATACTGATGCATTTAGTGGTAGATATGTTTCATTTAGGATTCATCTTTTTGTTTATAAAGAAATTCTAGAGTATTCAAAAGAACTTGAGATTGAAGTTAGTCCCATTGATTATTTAATATGGGGTGGTTTTCCAAAAAGATTTGAATTTAAAGAAAAAGATATGATTAGATATTTAAATGATTTAAATGAAAGCATAATTGTTAAGGACTTAATATTAAGATTTAAAATTCAAAATGAAGAATTATTTAAAAGAATCGTTAATTATACTTTGATATCTAATTCTAGAATCTTTTCAGCAAGAAGTATTGAAGGCTATTTAAAAAATGAACATGTAGATGCTTCTATAAATAAGATTATAAAATATTTAGGATATTTAGAGGAGGATTGTGTTATAAATCGAATTAAACCTTATTCTTCTAAAACTAAGAGTGAATTATCATATTATTTTAAAGTTTATAATGAAGATGTTTCTTTTAATTCACTTAGATGTATGAATAATAGATATGATTTAACTCATAATTTAGAAAATATAATTTATAATGAATTAATTTATATGGATTATGATCTTAAAGTACTTAAAAAAGATGATGATGATAAGGAAATAGATTTTATTGCTTATAAAGATGGAAAAAAATATTACATTCAAGTTGCCTATAGTGTTGCTGATGATAAGGCTTATGACAGAGAATTTGGAGCATTTGAAAAATTAGATAATAATAGCAAGAAGATATTAATTACTAATGATGATATAGATTATTCAACCAGTTTGGTTACACATATTAAATTTAAAGATTTTCTTTTACTTAATTCGTTAGATGAATATTAATTAGAGTGAACAATTTTTGAAATATTAGAAGAATTGTTCACTTTATATTTTTATACAACAGGAATTTCATACTTAAAGAAAAAATGTAACAAATGTATGATTTTTTATTGACAAACATACGTATGCTATATATAATATTAATTACAACTTAAAAAAGGTAGGTGATATTTTGTATAAAGCATATAGATTTAGAATGTATCCAAATAATGATCAAATTATATTAATTAACAAAACTTTTGGATGTGTTAGATTTGTTTATAATTATTTCTTAAATAAATGTAAGAATAGTAAATATTATAAGGCATTTGATATGTG
>DJSP01000092.1 GCA_002438065.1 Caryophanales bacterium UBA6331
GAAAGATTTATTAAATTTAGCACTAGAAAAAATAGGACTGTATAAGATTATGAATATCAAACCAAATTTTTCTAAACTGCAAAAAGAAACAGGCATTAATAGACATACTTTGTCTGATATGTATTATGAAAGGAGGAAAATTAAACCTAGGATTAGACATTCACAATTAGAAAAATATCAAATTGAAATTAGAGAACTTTTAAAAGATGCAGCAATATCAATTACCGCAGCTTATTTCTACTTCACTGATGAGGAAAGAGAAAAAATAAAATTAATTGTACTTTATCTAATTTCATAAAATACGTTGAAAAACACCATTTAAATGAAAAAGAGCGGAATTATGTTGCTCATTTTAGATATGAAACAAAACCTGGCGAACAGTTACAAGTAGATTGGGTTGAAAGTCTAAAAGTATTCTCAATTAACGGTGAATTAATTGAATTTAATCTATTTTCAGCGACATTAGGTTATTCAAGAATGCATTACTTTGAATATACAAAAACAAAAACGGAAGATGATTTTAAAAGGTGTTTAATTAACGCTTTTAAGTACTTTGGAGGAAAAACAAAAACCGTCTTAACGGATAACATGTCGGTAATTGTGAATTTTAATAAAACAAGCGACAAAAAAGTTCATGAAACAATAAGGCAATTCTTTAAAGATATTGGCGTAGAATTAAAACTTTGCAAAGTGAGAACGCCGCAAACTAAAGGGAAATGTGAAACTTCAAACAAGTTCGCGAAATGGATAATGGCTTATAATAATAAAATATATGATGAATTTCATTTATACAAAATAATTTATAGACTAAACAAAACCATCAATAATCAAGTAAATAATCAATTCCTAGGACGACCGCCAATTATATTATTTGAAAAAGAAAAAGAACTTTTAACTGACCTTAATTACGCAGCAACTGGATTAATGTATACAGCATATGAAAAGACAGTAAAAGTTCCCCAAACCGGTTTAGTTAATTATAAAGGAAAACTATATGGTGTTGATAACAAATTTATTTCAAAACGCGTTTCTTTAAAAGAAGAAGGAGAAAAAATTCAAATATTTTACAAAAACATCATGATTGGTTCATATAATTCAAATGACGGAAAGATTAACTATACACCAGAACAAATTAAAAAATTTTATAAAAGTAAAGGTCTTAATGAAGATCTTGTTGAAAAATATTCGAAAGAAACACTTGAAAGGTATAAAGATATAAATGAACAATTACAACAAATTAAAAAATAATTTTGAAGAAATAGGTCTTTTAACATTCAATCAAAATCTTGATAAGTATATTGATTTAATTAATCAAGGCCAATTAACTATGGTTGATGCTTTGTATATGATGACAGAAAAAGAAAAGGAATTTAGGCAAGAAAGAGTTGATAAATCAATGATTAAAACCGCACATTTTCCTTTTATAAAAACATTTGAAGATTTTGATTTCAGTTTTCAACCATCTATTGTTAAAGAAGAAATATTAGATCTTAAAAATTTAAGATTTTTAAATTCTGCCGAAAACATTATATTAGTTGGAACACCAGGTGTTGGAAAAACACATATAGCTACTTCAATAGGTATTGAAACAAGCAAAAATAGATATCAAACATATTTCATAACTGCTCATGAATTAATATCTCAACTAAAGAAAGCTCAACTAGAAAATACATTAATGAGAAGACTAAAACACTTTACTTCATACTCAGTTTTAATTATCGATGAAGTTGGCTTTTTACCGATTTCAAGAGATGAAGCAAATTTATTTTTTCAATCAATTAATATGCGTTACAAAAAACATCCAACAATTATTACAACTAATAAAAGTTTCAATAAATGGGGCGAAGTATTTGGCGATCCGGTAATTGCAAACGCTATATTCGATCGATTATTGCATCATTCAAAAGTTTTTTCAATTGTGGGGCCATCGTATAGAACAAAGGATAAAATAAAATATTTCTCAGAAGATGAATAGTGTTAAAATTGGCTGATTTAAATTCCTAAAAATGGCGTTTTTATATTGACATTATCAGTCGAAAAATTAGGAAATCCGAGTTTCTGGCATGTTCTAGTAACGCTTTCACTATGACCAAAATAATACTTATAGCTCGCTATTTTTCTCTTTACTCCATTTAGACCAAGGAACTCTATTTCTTTTAAGTAATGGCTCTTTTCTTTCTCTTTTATCTCCCAGGACTGCAATGCCCTTCGATTAATATTTAACTTTCGCGCCGTCTTTGATAATTGACCGTCATATCGATCTAGTAGTTATAATTCAGTTTCAATTTGTTTAAGTTTATACATAACTTATCCTTTCTATTTTAGTCAAAGTTTTTGTTTGAACTCCAGTTTTGGCATACATAAATTCCTAAAATTGGCTTAATTTATTTTCTCATCATTATTTTGTCATATGTGACCATCTTGTTCCTGATGTATTATTTTTATTTAACTTTCTATCTACCCAAAGAGCAGAAGTCATTATTCCATCGACAGCACGACTATCAAGTTTCTTTATATTAACTCTATTTTTATCATTTTTACAATGATATGAGCACCCTAAAGATATAAGACTTTCTGTGACTAGCATGGAGTTTATTGATATCGACTTTGTTTATGTTTTAATTATCATAGAGACATGTATAAATTCTTGTTGAATGGTATTTTTCCAATTTCATCAAAAATAACCAAATTTCCGCAGTATTCAGCATTTTCATTACAATTCTTCTTGTTTATTTTAAAGTTTCTTCTATAAACAAACGCGCATAAAGATCTTCTTTTGTTAATTTTGATAAATTATCGAATGCCAGAATAATATCATCTACATATTTTTCATATGCATAGTTCTTCTTTAATTCGCTCTTAGAATTTTTTAAAAACTCAGAAATATCTTTGTAGGTCACAATATTATAAACATCTTCAACCGATTGATCTTTGTTATGAATTTCATTTAATAATTCAGCTTTTCTAGAATCAGGTACAACCACAAAACATAATGGTTCGATTGTCTTACCTTTCTTGCCCCAACCATAATAAGTGCTTAGTTGACTCTTATTATCTTTAGGTTTTAGCCCGTTTAAACCACTATTTATTTTATTTTCTATTATTATTCTCTGGTTATTACTTTCTGCACAAATATCCATTCTTCCTTGAACTATACTATTTTCACGAAAAATATTGAATTTATCTTTTTCTTGAAAAACTTCCTTTTCTTTTTTAAATTTTTTACAAAACAAATTAAATAGTCCGCCATCACGTAATACACTAAACAAAATATTAGTAAAGATTTGCTCGTTGTTTTCTTGCATAATTAAATCAATAAATGTATTTGTTGGATTTAATTTTTTAATAGTTTCTTTATCGATTTGACGTGGTTGAAATACTTCCAATTCATTGTTTTTAATGCTTTTATCTATTATGTCATTTAATCTTTCGAAATCTTTAGGAAATTTATTCTCATAAAGACAACCTTTATTCCTTTGAAAATTATAATTTTCCATTTCAACTGAAATAGGAGTAACTGCACGATAAATGTTAGAAGCTTTAAAAGTTACATACAAAGTATTATCATTTTTCCATATTTCATAAAGTTTCTTTCCATTATAAATAATATTTCTATTATTAATTTCTTCTCTTACTTTTTTTTGTCGATTTTCAAGGTCTTCTTTTTGTTTGGTACTTGAGCTTTTCTTATTCTTAATACTACTTTCCCTATGAAGTAATTTTTCTAACTCAACTACATATAGAATTTCAAAGGATTTATTTTTAGCATTTTCTTTACCAGTTAAAACTAGATATTTAGCATTATATTTTTTATCACCATCATTAACGCCAATTTTGCCAGAACCTGGACACTGACCATAGGGATTATTATAAATATATAATTCACCTTTATCGGTTTTTAAAAAATCAATAATCTCATGTCCTATATTTCCTGCATTATCTAACCAATTTCCTAAAAAGGGTTTGTTTAAAAGTATTACTTTTTTTGACTTTTCATTACTTTTCTCTTCTTTGCTATTCATTTTAATCATCTTTTTTAATTTTATCATAAGTGATATGCAAAAGAAATCTATAGCCAAACGACCAAGGGCATTACTTTGTTAGTTTTCAAATGATGTGAGACATTTTGCACATCTCACTTCACCAGTATCTTCT
>DJSP01000085.1:0-929 GCA_002438065.1 Caryophanales bacterium UBA6331
AAAATATAAAGATATAAATCTAGCTAACGTAGAATCAAATGATAATATAGCATTAAAAAATTTAATGCAATTATTTAGTTTTAAAACTAAATCTGAAACAATAGATAGCTGTAAACTTAATATTTGTCCAAACACATTTAATGATGTGATTACTAGAGATATATCATTAAAAAGTTTATATAACTTTAAAATAACTGATACAAAAGATAAAAGTAATATAACATTATCTGATATATTAGATGTACTTCCAGGAATTCAAATTAGAGAATTTTTACCAGATTCTAAATTAGATCAATCTATTAATATATTAATGAATTTATTTAAAATATTATTATCTGGCTATAATTTAATTAAATCTTCATTTTCAAATGATAATTAGGAAAATAACAACAAAACTAATACTTCATCTGATTCTTCATCATCTAATATATCATTTGAATCAATAACTGCAAATTTAAAAAATTTTGGATCAAAATTTGCATCATTAAGTGAAGATTTTTTAAAATTTTTAGCAGGAAAATCTGATTATACATTATATAATATTTTTAATAGTGTTAAAAATAATAATAGTAATTTTCTTAATTATAATAGTACTTTTAATAAATATAGACGTTATTTATTAGATTTTCCAAATACAATGTGGTATAAATTACAATCTTGTACTACAATGAATATATATGAATTACCATATGTATCAACAGATAATTTAATGTATAATGCAGATGGTTCACCAGGTTGGCCATCAGCTGGTTTATCATTAATGAAAGCATTAGATACTCTTGGTGGTATATCAAGTATACCAATTCTTAGTTAGATTGTAAATTCTATTTTAGGTAATGTTAATATTTCAATGATGCCATGGTGGAATGGTGCTGAAGGAAATGGAACACCATCACCATCTATTACATTTAAATTACCATTATTTAATG
>DJSP01000085.1:985-6444 GCA_002438065.1 Caryophanales bacterium UBA6331
TTAAATTACCATTATTTAATGATACTTCAGAATCTGCAATAAATAATTTTATTTTTGTTAATACTATAATACCTAATGCAAAATGGATGCAATATAATATATTTTAGCATTCTCCATGTTTATATGATATAAAAATTGATGGATATACACGATTATATGCTTGTACAGGAAAATTTAAAGTAACTAGTTAGGGTGTATTAAGAAAAATGCCAAAAAGTTGGTTATTAGAATTATGTAATAAACATGTAAATCCATTATTATTTACTAATCCTAATAGTAATACAAATTTAGTTAATTTATTTAATGATAATAATATTATTAAAGTTCCAGACATATATATAGTTGAATTAACATTTGATTCATTGCTTCCAGATAATTTTAATAATTTTTTATTTTAGTATGTTAATAATAAAAATATTGTTGATAATACACAAGCAAGAGAAGAAGGTTCATTAGTTAATACTATTACTGAATTTAATAAAAAAATAGAAAATTATGTCAAAACAAAAACATCTCAAACTGAAAGTTAGAAATAATTTTTTATGACTTTAGATAATCTTAATACTAGTAATATGGAATATCTTGATATATCAGATATTGAAAATATATTTAATATTTATAGAGATAAAAATGATAATTATTTTTATAATTTAAATTCATCTATATATTTTAATATTAACTAGGATAGATTAGAAACATATATATGTGACACAGATTTATAGTGGCCATTAATTTCATATAAAATATATGGAACAACACGTTTAGCATGGTTTTTAATTAAAATTAATAATATTAAAATAGCTGATATTTTTAAAATTAAGCATCCTGGTGATAAAATTAAATATATAAGTAAAACAGATATTGAAAGTATAATAGAAAATATACATAAATTATAATTATAATTAATTTTAAAATTAAATTTTTTTATGGCTAATCAATTTGAAAACTATTCAAATAATATTTTTTATTCAGATCATAAAAAATATTATTTATTAATATCATTTCATTGTAATAATGATATTAATAATAATTATACTTATTCATTAAATAATGATGATATTGAATATTTTTCATATTCTAATGAACTTAATTCTTTATTTTTAAAAGGTGAACTTATATATAAAGATTAGTTAGGTATATTAGATAAATATATCGAAAAAAATGTAACTTATGTTAAAGTAACTTTTAAAGAATTAATAGAAAATGCAAATAATTCAAATAGTAGTAAATCAATTAAAATAAATACTATAAATGATTTAACAACATTTTCACATATATTTTTAATAGAAAGTTTAAAAATAAATGATAGAAAAGATAATATTATAACATATAAAATAACATTAGTTGGTCAAAATTGGTTACAATGTATAAAAAATATACATTTTACAAATTATATAACTAAGAACAATAGTAAAAACAAATGTACAAATATATTTAATATTATTGCAGCAATTTTTGGATTAGCTGGATTAAAAATTAACAAGAATACATTTAATTATGGAAATTCAAATCTTGAATTAAATTATATAACTAGTAGAAATGATAATGTTATAACATCAATTAATCATTTATTACGAAAATTATATTATTATTATGAAGATGATGCATTAAAATTTATAATGTATAATGAATTGACAGATGAATATAATATTTTTAATTTAGCAACTACTGTTACATTGCAAGGTAGTTCAATAATTATATTATCAATGCATAATTCTAATATTGAAGCATTATCTTAGGATAAACAAAATCAATTGAATTCTGTTATAAAATATCCTAAAACATTTTGTTTACGTGATAGTTTTAAAAAAAATATTGTTTAGTTTAATATAAATACTAATAAATTTTCAAATGTTGAATTTACAAATACAAATATAAATACTTATAAAAATTCAATTTATAATACTAATCAAGATTTATTGAAAAAATTTGATGATTTATTAAATGAAAAAGATAATTATGTTGATTATGGTGCATATTGGAATAATGAATTTAATATTTATAATTCATCATTAAAATCATTACTTGAAAATTCATCATTAGTTATCAATACAAGTGGAAATATTTTCAGAAAACCAGCTAGTATAGTTGAAATTAAATTAGATAAAAATATCAATTAGATAAATAAAAATAATTTAAATGAATATAAACAATTAAAACAAAACTATATGGCATTTAATGGAAATTGGTTTGTAAGTAAAGTTAGACATATTATATATCCAAATTCACATATTGATGGAAAGCCAATGTATAGACAAAATCTTGTATTATTTAGAAATTTTTATTATGATATATTTAAAGCTGATAATACAATACCACCAACATCATGATTTTTCAGAAAAGTAAATAGTAATCTGTATGGCAAGTGAAGATATAAAAAACGAAGAAGTTGACAATAAAACTGAAAACAATCAAGTATCAACTGATGATAATAAAACTGATGATAGCAAAAATATTAGTTTGTTTGCAGATGAAAATACTAAAACTGTATCAGTTTGCGATATTGATTTAGATTAGATACTTATATCTTTACATTTCAATGCTGCTAAAAAAGCTTCAGCTAAAAATTCTGATATTCAAATAACAAATAGTGCAATTGATGGAAAAGATAAAAAATCAGCTAAATTCACTGGAGCTGGTTCTAATATAATAGCTGCAACAGTAACAAAAGAAGATTAGTTGATTACTGTTGATGAAGCATTGCCAGTCATTCAAGAATATGTCCAATGGTTTGCTGGTCCAGATATTGTATCTAAAATAACAACAGATAAAATCTACATTATTCCAGGATCTGAAACTAGCAATACTGAACAAGAAAATAAAACAGAAGAAAAACAAAATGAAGAATCTTCATCAGCTGAAAATACTGAAAAATCTAATGAATAGAATAATGAAAGCATACATATTCCATCATTTTCAACATATTTATTGAATGAAGCTGCAGAAGATGAAGCTTCAGAAAAATCTAATGAAGATTCTGAATCTTCTGAAGAAAATGCTGAATCAAGTGACACTAAATCTGATTCATCTGACACTGCACCAGAAAAAGATAAAACACAAAAAACTGATACAAATAATACTGAATCACAAAAAGCAAAAGGTTGGTGCATAACATATAATCTTATTGTAAAAGGACGTCCTGAACATAAAATTGCAGATGCATTCAAGATGATAGGAAAAAGTCTTGGAAAAACATTAGGAAATATATTCAAGAATTTCGGAGTATCATCATTTGATTGGAGAAGTGGTTCAGCTGGAGAAGTGCATACTATTGGTGATGTAGTAGATTCACTTGACAAAGTTTTTGGAAAAATAAATCCTGATGAACTTCAATCAAATTTCAATTCTGAATTGAAAAATAAATTTCCACAATCAAATGCTCAATCTGTCATTATTGATTCACAAACTATAATAAAAAATCTTAGCAAACGTTTAGATGGAAAAGCTAAATCTGCTATAAAAGCAGTTGATTTAGCTATTTGCGTAAAAGTCGACAAATCAGATAAAAGCTACAAACTTTTTAATCAACAATCAATTGCAGATTTAGTTAATGCTTCTATAAAAGGATTGTTCAAAAAACTAAAGCATGGAATAAGTTCAAAAGATGTTATTTTAGTCAATAATTATTCTGAAGATGCAAATAATAATGAAAAAATAGATATTGACAATGAAGAAAAAGAATCTAAACAAAAGGAAGAAGTCAATTCTAGTCAAATAAACAACATTTCTGGAAAGCTTATAATAGAAAATACATTGAAAACATATCTAGCAGATGATATTGTTGATGTAGAATATTTATCTGAAAACTATATAGCAAACAATATTATGTCAATGCTTTTTGAGGAAAACACTGCTGTTACAGAAAAAGAAGAAAAAACTTCAGAGACTACAGATGAAAAATCATCAGATGAAACAACAGAAAAATCTTCAGAAAACACTGATGATGAAGATATTAAAAAACAAGACAATTCTAAATACAAAAATATTGCAATACCAAGAATAATTGAAAATTTGCAAAAAATAAGATCTAATTTAGATGAGTTCATAAAACAAACATTTGTAAATAAAGATGGAAAACCTTTAGCATATGCTAACAAAGAAAACAAAAATTATGCTAAATCTGGTTTCAAGCCATTCTATGAAATATTAGCTGATGCTGATTTAAGTGAAAAAGACACTGAAGTAAAATTGAACAATTTAAATGACAACAATATTGTTTGGAAAAAATTAGCAAATACGCCAATTGACAAGATTTTAGCTAAAACTGCATCAACTGAAGAAGATAATAAAGATTCTAAAAACTCAGAAGAAAATCAAGAAAACACTGATGACAACAATGTTAACACTGGTTTAGATTTTTACATTGTTCCAATGAAAGGTTTGAAAAAAGGTGGAGCTAAACAAGATTCTGAATAATTTTTGAAATATTGATATGGAAAATTCTAATACACCAATTTTTGATATAGATGCTGGAGTTTTACTTGCTAAGTTGCATTTAGCAGCAAAAGATCAAGTAAAAACTGACAATGGAATGTTCATTGTCAACACTGGAATTTTAAATCCTAATGATTCAGCAAAACCTGAAAACATTGGAAATGTAAATTTTGATTTAGGAAACAAAAGTGGTGAATATCAATTAGGAATTGCTAAGCTTTTTGAATATCAATTGCAAATAGATCTTAAAAAACAGAAAAAACTTGTTGATTTAGACAAAGAATTAGTAAAAGCTGAAGAAAAAGACAAAAAAGAAAAAGAAAAACAAAAATTGACTGATAAAGATGCAGACAAAAAATCTGCAGCATTAGATGTCTAGAAAAAAATCATAAAAGCTTACAATGATTTGCTTAAAGGATTTAAAGTAAAAGAATTCAAAGTTTCAGAATCTGACATTGAAAACAATAAAATTGAATTCAAAGCAGCTCAAAAACAGTTTTTTGACAATGTAGCTAAAGAAAATGAAACACGTAAAACTGAACTTGAAACTAATTTGACAAAAGCAAAAAATGAAGGTTTTAAATCTTTACAAACGTATTTCAAAACATTTTCTGGTGAACAAAATGCATCAAAAATATCTTAGAACCAAATGCGCACAATATATGCTGATGCAGATGGAAAAACAAAAACATCAAATGATTTTCAGAAAAACATAAAGAAATATCTTGTTGATTTGAAACCAATAATAGCTAATGTAAAAAAAACTGATGAAGCTATACAAGAAAAAGAACCAAACAAAATTATTTAGAGACATATAATGTTTTTAGTTGGATATACAATTGAACTTTAAAAATGGCAAATAAAATATATAATGTTGGAAATAATCAAACAAATTTGTTGTCAAATGACAATTTAGGTGTCTATAGTGATATTTCAATGAAATCAAAGTTCAATTCTGCAGCAACATCTAGAGAATTTTACATAAAGCCTAATGAAATCAATTATCTAAAAGATTTAGAATTAGA
>DJSP01000085.1:6533-8770 GCA_002438065.1 Caryophanales bacterium UBA6331
AGTAGCACTAGCAATGGTAGTGTTGAATTGACAGCTGATTCAAAAATTTCAAATTATGTTATTTCTAATTTAGATAAATTAAACAATACTTTAAACAATGTTTCAATATTGACTGATAGAGATTTATCACATGATTTAGACACTGTTAAAATATTTCCTGACAAATCTTATATAGATGACTACAATAGTTTTATCATTAACACATCTATGTCAAAATACAAAGTTGACAGAAGTGTCAATGTAAGAGCTGTTCAAAATTCTTTGCATAATATTTTTTCATGGTTGCCAGGTGAAAGAATTTTGAATCCAGAATTTGGAAATACACTTTATAAATATTTGTATTCTGGAATAACTGACTACAATACAGAATAGATTATAGCTGAAATTCAACATTGCATTTCAGAATATGAACCAAGAGTATCTATAAACTAGATTGTAAATGTTTCAACCGTTGAAGACACTGAAAACAATACTATTCATCTTGAAATAATATATTCTATTCCTACATTGAATGAACAACAATATAGTTATATGTATACATACACAAAACAATCGGAGTGAAAATAAACTATGGCTAAAATTTCAGATCTTTCAACACTTTCATCATTAGAAATGAATGATTTATTGCTAGTGTCTAGATTAGTTGGCACTATAACAAATTAGGATAAAAATCAATATAAATATATTGCATTCAATATGGATGCAGCTTCATTGACAACACAATTATGTGGAGCAGTATATGCTAAATTAGAGAGTGATTATGTTCAACCATTTTATGAAAATGCTACTTCTGCTTTAAATAAAATATCTAATGAATATGATGTACATGTAAGCACATTAAATGAACACTTATCTGATTGCAATAAAACACTTAATGATTTAAATACATTACAATGTAATTTATGTGTATTATGGGATAATTTGTCGACAAATTTATGTGCTGAATTTGAAGATTTATGTTCAAAATTATCTAATTGGTTATCTAGTAAATTTAAAGATTTATCAGATAATTTATGTAATTCTATAAAATCAAGTATTGAAACAATGAATAATACACATAATGCTTTAAGTAGTTCTATATTAAACTATGTATCAACACATTATGTTTCACTTACTGGTGATTAGTCTATTAGTGGCACTAAGACATTTGCAAATCCAATTCATGGTATGGCATTAAGTTCAAAGTGGAATTGATTTTTCTATTTCAATTTTGCAGCAAATAAAAGCAGTTTAAACTGCTTATTTTTTTTTTGTACAATATTTTATGTATGAAAAATAAAGTTTTGCTTTTAGGTGGAAATGGATTTTTAGGTAAAGGTTTATAGAATGAACTACAAAAAAGAAATATTTATTTTAAGACATTAGATTTAAATGATGCTGATTTAAGTACAGATGTTGGCTAGAAATTTTTAAAACTTTTCTTAAAAGAAAATGATTATGACAATATTGTGATACTTGCATCAAAAATAGGTGCAATACTTTTTAATTCAGAACCATATTTAGCAGCTAATTACAATAAAATTCTTTATAACAATATTGTTCAAAGTTGTTTTGAAACAATGTTAAATGAAAATAAACATTTTTCTATAACATTTTATTCTACATCTGAATGTTTTGGTTCATTAGATTCTATTGATGATGTTATAACTGATAAATCAATGTATAAATTTAATCTAGAAAATCCTAGATATTTATATTCATATAACAAATATTTAATTGAAAATAAACTGTTTGATTTTCAGAAAGCATATCCAGATTTACTTTAGAGTATTAAGATTTTGAGACCATTCAATGTATTTGGAAGAAATCAACAAAGAGGTGTCATATATAATATGTTGTTTTCAGGTATAACTACTTAGAAAATTTATTATTCAAAGAATACGACACGTACATTTACTGATATTGATTTAGCCAGTAAAATGTCAGTTGACAAAATTTTATCAAATAAAAATTGCAAAGCAAATATAGTTGACAATAAAAATTCATTGTCAATGAAATCACTTGCAAATATCATTAATGATATTTTGACAGAAAAATTGAATATCAAATCAGATTTGATTGAACTTCCAATTGATACTGCTATTCAATACAGACATACATCAAAACCAGATTCTAATATAGAAGAAATTAAAAACAATATGAAGAATTCTATTTTAGAACTTATAAGTGAAATTTAACAGTATTTGAAACAAATTTGAAATTTCAATTAAATTTTTTATTGAAATAGCAAGAAGAGG
>DJSP01000102.1 GCA_002438065.1 Caryophanales bacterium UBA6331
AATTCCTATTATATTAAAAAATTAAAGTTTTTGTACTAGTAATACAAAAACTTTACAAAATTAGTAACTTTTTGTATTGAATAAAATAACTATTCAACACTCTTTAGTAATTTAACAATATCATCAGCTTTACTATCCCAACTATTTAAATTAGCTTCTTTATTTAACAATTCCACGTACTTTTTATCAACCTTATATTTAACAATTAAATTTCTTTATAATAGCATCAACTATTCTTTCACTAGCATGACCATCTCCATAAGGATTAGACGCCATACTCATTCGTTCATATTCTTTTTTATCAGTTAGTAGTCTCTTAGCCTCATTATAAATAGTTTCTTCATCAGTACCAATAAGTTTTAGTGTACCAGCTTCAATTCCTTCAGGTCTTTCAGTAGTATCTCTTAAAACAAGTACAGGTTTACCTAAACTAGGTGCCTCTTCTTGTACACCACCACTATCACTCATAATCATATAACATTTATTAATAAAATTATGAAAATCAAATACTTCTAAAGGCTCTATCAATTTAACCTTTTCACAATCTCCAAATACCTCATTGGCAACTTGTCTAACAAGTAGATTTTTATGAATAGGATAAATAACCTTAACATCGTCAAACTCATCTACAATTCTCTTAATTGCCTTAAATATATGACGCATAGGATCTCCTAAATTTTCTCTTCTATGAGCAGTTAAAAGAATTAATCTTTCTCCATCTTTAACAAAATCTAATTCTTGATTACTATAATTATTATCAACAGTAGTACTCATAGCATCAATAGCCGTATTACCAGTAACATATATTTTACACTCTTCAATATTTTCCTTAAGTAAATTTTCTTTACTTAAATTAGTAGGAGCAAAATACATATCAGTCATACAATCAACCATTTGTCTATTCATTTCTTCAGGAAAAGGACTATACTTATCATTAGTTCTAAGTCCTGCTTCTACATGACCAATCATAACTTGATTATAAAATGCAGCTAATGCACCTGCAAACGTAGTTGTAGTATCACCATGTACAAGAACAATATCAGGTTTACATTCTTTAATTACCTCTTCAAGTCCAGTTAACGCTCTAGTAGTTATATCACCTAAAGTTTGACCTTGCTTCATTATATTCAAATCATAATCAGGCTTAATATCAAAAGTCTCAAGCACCTGATCAAGCATTTCTCTATGTTGTGCCGTAACACATACAATACTTTCTGTTTCCTCTCTTTTTTCTAATTCCTTTACTAGTGGAGCCATCTTAATAGCTTCAGGTCTTGTGCCAAATATACTCATTACTTTAATCATTATTTATTTCCTCTTTTGAAATAATCTTTAAATATCTTTTCAATTGTTTTACTTTCATTATAACAAGGAACTAAAACAATATTTTCACTTTTCTTCATCACTAACTCCTATATAATAATTCTACTTATTGCAAATTACTGTTTTAAAATATCATCTATAAATTTTTTCCAAACATATTTTACATTATCATATGAATAATTTTGAATCTTATCAGAAATATTAAATTTATATTTTCCCTCAAAATAATTGCATATTGTATTAGCCATCTCTTCTAAATTACGATTTTTAATCAATATACCTGATTTATCATCTATGATTTCTTTTGCACCTAATGCCGAATCAAAAGCTATACAAGGAATTCCATAACTCATTGCTTCTAATAAAACTAACCCAAAAGATTCTTCCGAAGATGTCATAACATATAATGAAGAATTGATATACACGTTTTTCAATTCATCTTGAGTTAAAAAACCAGTAAATTTTATATACTTATTTAACTTATATTGACTGACTAACTTTTCTAAATTTTCTTTTTCATCTCCATCTCCAACAATTGTAAGTTTAACTTTATTATTTTTTTTATAAGCCAAAGAAAATACTCTAATTAAATCATCATAACCTTTTTCTTTAGATAATCTTCCAACTGAAACAATATTAAAATTATTACATTTACTTTTATTCATAGGAATATAACTAACAATTTGAGGTATATATTTTATAACAATCTTATCTTTACTAAATAATTTTTCATAGTCATCATACAAGTATTTACTTGCAGGAATTAAATAATCTATATTTTTCATTAATTTCTTTAACAATTTAAAATACTTTTTACTATTATTATGATAAACATGTTCTTCAGCTATTTTTATTGCTAAATTATTACCATACTTATTTAATAACTTTGTAAAATCAATTCTAGTCGAAATAACTATATTAGAATCACAATTATAAATATAATCACTTACCAACTTTCTTTTTAAATATAATATTTTAATTGCTTTAAAACCTTCATTAATTATATCTTTAATATTTTTCTTCTTGACAGCATCTTTAAATTCGCTCCTGTTTGGTTTTAAATTTGATAAATATTTAATTTTAACATTATCATTAACCTTATAAGGAATATAATCGTAGAGCTTATATAAAGACACAACTTCAACATCATAAAATTCACTTAACATATTAGCTTGATCAATAATAGATTTTTCCACACCGCCATATCCTAAATGAAGTGCTAAAATTGATATCTTATTATTTTTATTAAGCCTTCTTCCAAAACAATCAAATTCACTTAAATATAATAACAATAATAATACTAAATATATAGACACAGCTGGAGCAAATAAAACATGACCACTAAATGTTGAAACACCAAATACAAGCATTAATATAAGTAATAAATATACACTATTAAGTTTAATTTTACTAAAATTAACAATAAATAAATAACCAACAATTATAAATGGAAGCAAAGAAATTAACAACCCAATAATTCCAAAATGAAAATATAAATCACAAATATCAATTTCAATTAATCTAGCAACATTTGTATTATTAACTCTTTCAGTATTAGAAAAACCTATTCCAAACCATATATTAGAATCATTATCTAAATCATTATATATACTTATCGTATTAGCAAGAAGCATATCTCTTCCACTTACTAACGGTCTAATTATTTTAGTAATCTTATTTTTATCATAGAAAATATTTAAATTTCCTTGAATTTCCTCAACCTCAGCTCGATTTTTTTCATCAATAACAATTTCTTTACTTTCATCATTATAAACATTATTCTTAATATAATTATAATTATAAACAGCATAAGAATCTAAAGATAAAATTAAAGCAAAAACAAATATAGATAAACACTTAATTACAAAATTATTAATCTTAAATTTATTTTTAAAAATACTAAATATAAAAGTGATTAAAGTAATTATTAAACATCCAAAAGTAGCAACCTTTGTTCCAATCATCATCATAACAAGGATAATCGGAAAAATAATTAAGAAACTATATTTAGTTTTATTAATAAATAAATAAGAAAATGGAAATAAAATAATTAAAATATTTGCAATCTCATTTCCTGCATAAAATAGTCCTACATATCCTTTTAAAATCTCTGGATAAGTAGTATAAGAAATACCAAATATAATAGGAATAATTAACAATAAAACATATAAAATTAAACTGAATTTAAAGATATCCGTAATACATTTTTTTGAAACATTATTATCATCAAAATAACACAACAATCCTATAAAACATATAGGAAAATAAATAAGTTTAAATAAATTTATCATTTCATTTAAAATAAAAGAATCATTAATAATATCAAACTTAGAGTAAATATAAAATATTAAATATAATAACATAAATATTAAACTAATAACTGCCAATTTTTTATATTTAGATCTAGATTTAATAATATAGATTACAAAATACAATAACAATATACTTTTAAATATAATACCAGGAGTAAACTTTAAATCAGTATTTCTTGTTAATAATGCAGTTATAACATCCAAAAAAGGTAATATAAAAAATAATATTTTTAATCTATATTCTTTATTCATCTATAACCTCCAACGATAATCATTTTCTATAAAACAATTATACATAAAAAAAGGAATAAAATCTATTATTCCAAAACTTAATAAAACAAATTCCTATTTTTCTTTCTTTTCTAA
>DJSP01000014.1 GCA_002438065.1 Caryophanales bacterium UBA6331
AAACATGAAATTCCTATTATACAAAAAAACTCCCGCATTACGCAGGAGTGACTAAGCACGGTACCATCCTTTTATTTACTTAATTCTTATAACGGTTTAACCCGGGGTTCTTTTTCAAGACCAGTTCATGGGTAGTAAAAATATTTATTCTTAAGTTATCTTTCACCATCATAACCTCGCTAATAAGATTTAAAATACTTCCATATCCCAATCATAACATTTAAAACAATTATATTGTATCACATTATCTATATTTAATAAATTTAATTTTGTTCGGGTTTAAAAGTTCTAACATTACCAAATAATTCTATTTCTTTTGTATGTCTATTATAAATCATTACACCATCATCATATATTGCATAGACGTTTTTATTCTTCTCATTTGCAACTTTTTGTAATTTAAACAAATATCTTGAATTATTTATTGAATGAACATCAATATAAAATGGATCATCAATTACTCCAAAACCATCATAAAATGAAAAATACTTATAAAAATTATTTTTTGCTGTTATAAAATATCTTTTTAATTGTAATTCTGTTCCAGCACTTTCACCAATTATAATTCCTTTGTAATGTTTTATATCATAAAGAATTTCAGTACCATGAACAACTTTACTAAAAAACATTTCGGGGTTACCACCTTGTAATAATATAATATTAGAATTTTTTATAATTTCTTTCGCTGTGTACTAGATTGTTAATAGAAATACCAAGATCACGTAATTGATTTGAGGTTACAACATTTGGAGCTTCACACATTAAATCAGTAGCTGACGCAGTTTTTGGAAAAGCAATTACATCATGAATATTATCAGGTCCTGAAAGTAACATTGTTAGCCTATCTAATCCTAACGCAAATCCACCATGCTGAGGACAACCATGTTTTAATGCATCAACAAAGAAACCAAATTTTTCTCTAATTTCTTCATCAGACAACTCTAAAGCTTTAAACATTATTTCTTGAACTTTTTCATCATGAATACGAATTGATCCACCACCTGCTTCATAACCATTTGTAATTATGTCATAGGCTTTACTATAACAATTTTATTTTAGTTAAATTTATTTTTATTAAAATAATCATATCCCATTTCATCTACTATCAAATTATATAATTTTTGGCTTGAATTAATATCATTTAATAATTCTTCTACTTCTCTCATTTTTTTCTTTTTTACATTTAAGGGAATATTAGATAACGTTGCTCTTATTAATAAATTTTTTGGTGTTTGTTCATAATCAACAAATTCTAATAACTGTGTTTTATAGTTCATTATTTCTAATAAATTACATCTAATTAAATCTGTATATATTGCAGATATTCTTTCTTTTGCTATACCATATCCATTTAATATAGGAAATGTCTTCGAATGAAAATTTTTATTTATTTCATGCTGACAGCATGGAACCGAAAGGATATATTTTGCTTTCCATTTTATTGCATTGAATATTGCAAAATCTGTTGCCGTATCACATGCATGTAATGTAATAACCATATCTACTGCTTCATTTGTTTGATATTTTTCTATACTTCCTATTTTAAAAATTAAATTATCATATCCATACTTTTTGGCTATATTATTACAATTATTTATTACATCTTCTTTTAAATCTAATCCTGTTATATTTATATCAATATTTTTTATATATTTAAAATAATAATATACAATAAATGTCAAATATGATTTTCCACATCCAAAATCAATTATATTAATTTTATCAAATTCTTTATCTTTTATTAAATCATCAATTAATTCAATAAATCTATTTATTTGTTTGTACTTATCATACATTGAATTAATAATTTTTCCTTCTTTTGTAAATATTCCCAAATCTATTAAAGGTTCAATTATTGTTCCTTCTTTTAATATATAATTTTTTTGCCTATTATTCACAGTATTTATGTTTAACTCTCTTTTAAGTGTTGTTTTATTATAAAGTAATTTTCCTTTTTTTGAAAATTTTAAACAATATTCATTATCTCGTCCAATAAAATTAAATTGTTTAAAATATTGTGACTGTTTAACTATAAATGAAACTATATCTATTATATTATCATTAAAGACTTGTGTTTCAGTATATTTCGATACAAAATACTTGTTAATTTTATTTTCAATTACAATTTTTTTATATAAATTTTCCTTCGTTTTATTATTACTAATTATTATTTTAGCAATCATATCATTTGCTAAAATACTTTTTATATATTTTTCAAATTCCTTATTCATCATAATTTACTCCTAGAAAAAAGGGAACCAACTCTTCAAAATATCTTAATTGACAGTCAATATTATTAAGTGTTTTATCTTTTAAATAGCTTTTCATAATACAGCCTCCTCCACATAAAGCTAAATATTTGCAACCTTTCCTTACACAATTTTCATATAAAGGATTTCCTACAAAATTAAAATAATTATTATTATATTCTAAATCTTTAACATTTCCTATTTTTAAATTATCTATTCCTATCATTTCTACACATTTAAACAAATTTCCTTCATAATCTATTAATACTGAATCATTAGATACAGACATACATGGACCATTTGTATAAAATTTTGGGATTTTCATGTTTAAACCCTTCATATAACAATAAAGATCTTTATAATTTTTTATTATTTCATTATCTTCATTATAAATATTTAAACTACAAAATGAACAATGTTGACATTCCTGACTTATAGTATTGTGAATTGGTGCCAAATATACATCATATTCATTTGTTATATTCAATTCACTCAAATAACTCAATAATTTTTTTACGTCTTTTAAATTATTTTTATCAAAACTTACTCTAAACAAAAATCTACCATTAAATTTTGGTGCATTTATAATATTTTCTAAAATCTTATTAAATGTTCCTGCACCACTTCTTAACGGTCTTCTTTTATCATGTATTTCTCCGACCCCGTCAACTACCATGCAATAAAT